>CBIHMX010000418.1:0-3270 GCA_966211115.1 uncultured Gemmatimonadaceae bacterium
CGGCGTCTTCAGCACGAACACTTCCTCGTTCGCCTTCATGAGCCGGTTCATGGCCACGAATGCGTCGTTCATCGCCCGACCCGTGACAAATCCCGCCGCTCCATTTGCGTTTGCCACTCGACCCGGCATCGGTTTCGCGTTCCACTCCGTCACCGGCTCGAACGGTCCGCTGAAGCCCTCGAGGATCCGGTCGTACTTGATCCCCATCTGCAACGCGAGCGTCCACCCGGCGTTGTCGTAAGGCGGCGTCGGCGGGCCACCGGGAATCGGGAAGACGTCCGGGTGGACCTGCGGCTCGAACATGTCGATCACGTGCGGCCGGAATGCCTGCGCCGTCATCACGACGTATGAACCCGCCGGATACTGCTTGCCGTCGACCGTGAAGTCCGCCGTCGCCCGCTGCACGGCGACGTTCACCTCACGCAGCGCGTTGATGAATTTGGTCGCGGTCGGGAAATCCGGCTGGTCGGACGGGATGATGTAGCCGCGCGGATCGCGCAACTCGGGCTTATGCAGCTCGGCCCACGCCGCCTCTTCGTTGGATACGCCACCACCCCGGCCACCGCGGCCGCCGCCCGCGCCGCCGTATCGCGCCGCCACCTGCGCGAGTCGCTTCGGATTCGTCGTCCACGTGTCGGTGCTGCCACGATCGATCGACCGTTTCCCCGCCGCGTAGATGTTGTAGAGCAGGTTCTCGCGCATGCCGGCCGCGTAATCGAGCACGGCACGGTTCAGCGAGATCGAATAGTCGACGCTCTGGCGGAAGTGCCACACCTGCGGCGCAATGGGATACGCCAGGTCCGCCGACGGCAACTGCCGCTGCATGACGAGGGGAATGCGCTGCGGCGTCGGGTTGCCGATCATCTCGGTCAGGAGCGCAATGACGTTGTGGAACGAGGCGGTGTTCCGGATGCCGCCATTCCACCAGCCATCATACGGACCGCCCGACCGCATCGTCGCCCCCGGCTTGCCCTCGGCGGCCATCCGCGAGTGCATCGCTGCGCCTAACGCCTGATACCCGAGCACGACGATCGGGTCGAGGTTGAAGTTGTAGGGATCACGCAGCGGCGGCGACCAGAACACCGTGCCCGCGGGACCGCTCTGGTGGTGATTGTAGAGAACCTGCGGCAACCACTGGTGATACAGCACGCGGCTGATGTTCTCCGTTTCGGCCTGCGTCGACATGAAGAAGTCGCGGTTGTTGTCGTGGCCGATGTACTTCTGGTACAGCCGCGGTATGCCTCCGGTGCTGCGCTCCTGCGGGTTCGCCTTCCGCATGTACCAGTCGGCCAGCAGGTCCTGGCCGTCCGGGTTGGCGTGCACGAACAGGATGATCACGTTGTCGAGGATGCGCATGGTCTCCGGATCGGTGCGACTCACCATCTGGTAGACCATCTCGCCCAGTTGCTGCGCGCCGAGCACCTCGGAAGCATGAAGACCGCCGTCGATCCAGATGACCGCCTTGCCCTCGCGGGCCAGTTGCCGCGCCGCGTCGTCGGTGAGACCCTGCGCGAGCCCCAGGCGCATCGAGATCTGCCGGTACCGTTCCAGATCCCGGTGATTCTCCGGCGACGTCACGATCGCCATGTAGTGCGGGCGCCCTTCGGCGGTCTTGCCGATCTCCCGCAACACCATGCGATCGGATTGTTCGTCCAGCTTCTTCCAGTAGGTCGAGAGCTGCTGGTAATTGGCCAGGAAATAATCGTCGCCGAAGTTGTGCCCGAACTCTTCCTTCGGCGTGGTAATGTTGCCTTGCGCCAGTACGACGTTAGGCAGGAATGCCAGGATCGCGAGCGTTCTCTGGAATCGCATCATCGTCGGGATTGGAGAGGGCATGATTTCGCGGGCGGTCGACAAGGCAGTCCTTTGGGTGTCCTGCGATTCCTTCCGAGCTTTGTGTTACCTCGACACGAGGGCATCGAGTCGATCAGCCAATCGTTTCTGTTCATCGCGCAGCCTGGCCACGAGCGACCCGCGCGACCGGAGCAGGAAGAACCGGCGGGCATCGTTCCACGCGAACCGCCAGCCTTCGCGTACCGCCAATCCCGCCATGGCCACAAGCGGCACGAGCACCACTGTCAGCAACGCGCCCAACCAGCCAAAGGTTGCGCCCGCGAGCAGCGTTAGCGCCAGAAGCCACAGCACGTACAGCACGATGCCCACAAGCAGCTTCCATGTCGATCGCACGTCTGCCGGCAGGCGCAGCCGGTTCACCACGATGCCGGTGAGCTGATACGGAACCCAGAAGAGCGCGGCTCCCACTGCAGCCAGTCCTGCGCCGATCGGGAGTAGCAGGTGAATGCGTCGAACAGCCCATCCGATCCCGCGACCGGCGATGATGTCCGCCACGAGATCTGCCGGCTTGAGGCCGAGGCCGGACAATCGCCGATCGAAATGACGGACGTCGGCGAGCAACTCCAACCCTTTGGCGTCGCTCGTCGACCGGATGTGGGCCAGCACCCTGGTGGTGAACTCGCGCCTCGCGATCCGCTCGGCTTCACGGGATGGCTCACCGCGTTCCGCCTCCCAGATTCTCACGGCGCACTCGACGACCGGGTGATCCTCCCACGAGTCGAGGTTGACCGTGATGCTGCGCAACGCCGCATCGATTCGCCCGGTCAGTTCGCGGACCGCATCGCTATCGGCCGTGCCGCGATGCGCGAGGTCCTCCCACGCGACCGGCGAGCCGCGAATGACCAGCGCGTCGGAGCGGAACACGTCTTTCGCTCGGAACGTCAATCCGATCGGCACGATCGGGAACGGCCGGCCAACCTGGTGCGAAGCGCCGAGTGCTATGCGCGCGGCTCCGGTCTTGAGCGGCGCCATCGCCGGCTGGCTGTGGCTGATGCCCTCGGGAAAGATGCCTACCGCCGACCCAGCTCCAAGTGCGTCGAACACGGCGCGAAACGCGTCCTCATTCCGGTCCATCTGGGTCGGGTCATCGCTCCTTCTATAGACTGGGATGGCCCCGGCGGCCTTCATCAACCAGGCGATTTTCGGATCAGCGAACAGCGGCGCCTTGGCCAGGAACCGCACCGGCCTGTCCGCCGACGCAACGACCAACGTGGGATCCAGCAACGAGTTAGGGTGGTTCGCGACCAGCAGGACTGGTCCCATCGCCGGCACCGCGGCACCCCCAAACCGGACGCGGTAGTAAACCTTTGCCGCAACTCTGGCGAGAACCGAAAAAACAGGCAGCAACCACATGCGCGCCGGGAGGGACGGAGGAGGGACGGAGGAGGGACGGAGGAGGGACGGAGCAGGGACGGA
>CBIHMX010000419.1:0-3268 GCA_966211115.1 uncultured Gemmatimonadaceae bacterium
GGTCAATGCGCGCCAGGTCGCGGAGTGAATCTCCGCGACTGGCTGCGTATCGCGTGCGCGCGTCCCGACCTTCGACGGCTTCGCCGTGTCTATGGCCACCACCCTCCCGTCAATGAAACCGCGGTCCGGCGTCCCGGTCCGCGAAACGTCACTCGTCCATTGCTCCCGCCATTTCCTCGCGGCGGAAGCCGTGCTTCTCCATCAATCGGTACAGGGTCGTTCGGTCGATGCTCGCGAGTCGCGCAGCCTTCGACATGTTCGACCCCGCCCGGGAGACGAGCTGGGAGAGATACTCCTTCTCAAAGTGGGCGATCAGCTTTTCCTTCGCCAGATGGAACGGCTCGGTAAGCATGCCCGCCGGCAGGCCATTGACCGGCTTTTCTCCTGAGGCCTCGTCGTAGATCGGCACGTCGTTCGCGAGAACGACATGGCCCGGCTCCGCCAGCACCGCCAGCTGCTCGATCACGTTCTGCAGCTCACGCACGTTGCCGCGCCAGGGGCGGGTGCGGAGGAACTCGATGGCCTCGTCGGAGAGCTTGGGCGTTGGCTCGTTAGGCCCGCGGTGGCGCTCCCAGAACACGGAGAAGAAGTGGTTGGCGAGGAGCGGGATGTCTTCCGTGCGCTTGCGGAGCGGCGGCAGGTTGATGGGCACGACCCGCAGGCGGTAGAGCAGGTCCTCCCGCAGCGTGCCCTTGGCGACGCACTCCTGGGGAGCGCGATTGGTGGCCGAAATGAACCGGACATCGACCACCGCGTCTTCTTTCTCGCTGCCCACACGGCGGACGACACCGTCCTGGATGACGCGCAGCAGCTTGGCCTGCAGCGGCAACGACATCTCGGTCAGCTCGTCGAGGAAGAGCGTGCCGCCGTTGGCGATCTCGAGGAGGCCGGACTTGTCGCGATCGGCGCCGGTGAAAGCGCCCTTCCGGTGACCGAACAGCTCCGACTCGAGGAGCCCTTCCGGCAGCGCCGCGCAGTTGATCGGCACCAGCTGCCGCGACGTGCGTCGGCTGTGGGCGTGAATGAATTGTGCGATGACTTCCTTGCCGGTGCCGCTCTCTCCCATGATCATCACCGACGCATCGGTGCTGGCGACCTTGCGGGCCAGGTCCACCGCGGCGCGGAATGACGGCGAAACGCCTAACAGCGTGAGCTTGTCGGAGTTCCCGGTCTGCTTGAGCAGCTGCGTCTTCAGGTCGCGCGTCTCGCGCGAAACCATCACGGCGTGTGACGCACGGCCAACCAGTACCTGGAGGTGCGTCGCCGAGAAGGGCTTGGGGAGATAATCCCAGGCTCCGGCGCGCAGCGCTTCGATACTGGTATTCACGCTGGGATTCCCGGTCATGACGATGACGATCGTGTCCTTGTGCGCGGCCAGCGTGGCCTTGAGGATCTCCATCCCCGACACGGGCGTCATGTACAGGTCGACGAGGATGATGTCGAACCGGCGCCGCTTGACGAGGTCGATTGCTTCATCGCCGCGCCCGAGGGTCGTCACGTTGTAGCCATCGAGCTGCAGGACGCTGGCACACCCCTCGCGCAGCGTACGATCGTCGTCAACAATGAGCAGATTGAGACTGGCCTTGACCTCAGGCGAGATTGCCAGGGGATCGCGTGCGGCGTCTGCGCTACCCTCGGCCCCGTCCCTCGCTGTTGCGGTACCAGCCATCTTGGAGTTGCTCCATTGGGAATGTTCAAGATTTCGGCGCAAACTGCAGCGAAATCGCTTCGACTATGTTTCCTCGGCGCATCGACCGCTGTGACCGGTGTCGTGTACGCCCTTCTGTGACGACCAGGATACTGCCGTCGTAAAGCTACAGCACGACGTGCACACCCCATTGTCGTGGCCGCTGTACAACAGTTCTGTGGCGTCCCTACTACGATAACCCCACGAATGCGGGGATGGTCACCGGGCACGGAAGTGGCAACTATAGGGGACGCTTGGTGGGTTTCTGGGTAAATCCGTTGCCGCCCCGTCACACGTGCGCGCCGTTTCTGGTCTTATAATCGTCCTAGGCTACTGAACATCTCCGAGCCATTTCCCGAATGCCTGCACATCTAGTCCCGTCCGATCCGAACAACGGCGTCCCCGCGAACTATCAGCCGGGCGGGGTCGCGTGGGGTCAGCCGGCACCGATGCCGCCGCAGGCGAACGTGCTGTCGGAACAGATCGGCCGCATAGTTTCCGCGCTCCGCCGGTACAAGTGGCTGATCCTCGCCATCCTCGCGGTAGGCAGCAGCGCGGGGTTCGCGCTGACCCGGCTCGTCTCGCCGAAGTACACGGTGGGCGGCTCGATCATGATTCGTAAGTCGCTCGGCAACTCCGGACCGATAACGGCACCGGGCGTTATTTCCGATCCCAATTCCTGGGTCGACCTCGTCCGCAGCTTCATGGTGCTCGACGGAGTCGTCCAGAAGCTCGGGTTGTTCGTTCAAACCGCGAATCCGGCCGACTCGACACTCGTCAACGACCTGAAGCCGACCGCCCTCCTGCGGCCAGGCGCGTACGAATTGCGCGTGGATGCGACCGGAAGCCGCTACAACCTCGTTCGTCCGGCGCCCCGCGCTGGCGAAGCCGAGATGCCGGTGGAAAGCGGTGCGGTGGGCGACTCAATTGGTCTTGGCGTCGGCTTCCTATGGCAGCCCGAACCGGGCCGATTCCGGCCCAACCAGACCGTTGAATTTTTCGTTGTCACCCCGCGCGACGCCGCCGCTCAGTTGGCGTCGGAGCTCTTCATCTCGCCGGTTGGCCTGAATTCGAACCTGATGCGCCTGTCGCTGACCGGCGAACAGCCGCGCCTGCTGGCCGCCAAGATGAACACGCTGCTCTACCAGTTCGTCGACGTGGCCGCGAGCATGAGCCGCGACAACCTGACGGTGATACGGGCGACGACTGAAGAGCAGCTTCAGCGATCGGCCGACCGTCTCGCCGCCGCCGAGCAGGCACTGGAAAGGTACAAGGTCAGCACGATCACGCTTCCTAACGAGAACACCGTGGTCACGCCGGGTACGGCCATGGCGAGCAACCCGGTATTCTCGCAGTACTTCCAGGACAACGTCCAGCACAAGGCCACTGCTCGGGATCGTCAGGCGTTGCAGTCGATCTTCGCAACCGCTGATTCTGACGGCCGGTTGTCGATGGAGGCACTCAAGTCGCTGCCCCCGATCGGCCAGAACTCGCCGCTGACCACGGAAATCCAGAACCTGGAACTGAAACAGGCTCAGTTGCGGGTCATGCAGCAGAAGTACACCGACGAGTACGGCCCCG
>CBIHMX010000420.1:0-3259 GCA_966211115.1 uncultured Gemmatimonadaceae bacterium
GTGTACCAGCATGGTTACCTGTTTCCGCACCTCTCGGTCGTCGAGAACCTGAGGTACGGCGCGCGGGACGAAGCCACGGTCGACGAACTCGTCAGGCGGCTGGACATCGGTCCATTGCGGGAGCGCGACGTCCGCGCCCTGAGCGGTGGCGAGCGCCAACTGGTATCGCTGGCCCGCACGCTGGCACGCAGGCCGGCGGTCATCCTGCTCGACGAGCCGTTCAGCGCCCTCGATCCTCGCCGTCGCGGCCGGACCCGCCGCGAAGTGCGCGCGCTCCATCGCGAGTGGGGATTCACCACGCTGCAGGTAACCCATGACTTCACCGAAGCTGGCCTGCTTGGCGACGTCGCCGTGCTGCTCGATGCCGGCCGGGTGCTGCAGTACGGTCCCCCTGAACAGGTGTTCCGCCGGCCGGCTTCTCCCTACATCGCCGAGTTCCTCGGTGCCGAAAACGTGTTCGCGGGCACGGCACGCAAGCTGGCGGACGCGAAGCCGGACTGGCTGGACGGCGATCCCCACCTGGTGGCCGAGGGCAATCATGCCATCGAGTTCACCAGCGGCCCGTTGACGCTCTACACGGTGGGCAACACGCCGGAAGGCCCGTGTTACGCCGTCGTCCGCTCCGAGGAGATCACGCTCTCCCTCGAGCCCCAGTCGACCTCGGCCCGCAACCTGTTCCGCGGCCGCGTCACGGAAGTAGGCGCGTTAGGCGCCTTTGCCCGGGTCTCCCTCGACGTCGACGGCGTCCCCCTCGTTGCCGCGATCACGACCCGCTCGGCGCAGGAGATGGACCTGAAAGAAGGTTCATTGGTCTATGCCACCTTCAAGGCTTTGGGCGTTCATCTCTGCTGACGCTGTTTTAACCGCCAAGGACGCCGAGAACGCCAAGGTTGCGCGACCCGGGAAAGCAAACGACATATGATGAGGTGACCTCGGCGTCGCCTGGCGTCCTTGGCGGTTTGTCTTCTCGAGGCCCAATAACCACTACCAGCGCGCTGCTCCTAAGCCTTCCGCAGCCCTTCCTTGAGAGCGTGCCATGCCATGGTTGCGCACTTCACCCGTGCGGGGAACCTCGCCACTCCCGCAAACGCCCGAAGCGACCCTAACGACTTGTCGGGCGGCGTCGCGGCCTTGCCCGTGACGAGGTCGTGAAAGCCCTCGTACAGCGCCGCGGCTTCCTCCATCGTCTTTCCCTTGATGGCCTGAGTCATCATGGACGCCGAGGCCTTGGAGATCGCGCAGCCTTCGCCGGTGAACCTGATGTCGGTGATCACGTCGCCTTCGACCTTCACGTCGAGCGAAATCCGGTCGCCACAGAGCGGGTTGCGGCCGTCGACGTGCCGCGCACCCGGGATCTCTCCCCAGTTGCGCGGCGAACGGTTGTGGTCGAGGATCACTTCCTCGTACAGCGCGCCGAGATCCATCAGGTGAACACCTCGCGCACGCGTTCGAGGCCGGAGACGAGCGCCGACACTTCGTCCATGGTGTTGTACAGGTAGAACGACGCCCGCGCGGTCGCGCCGCAGCCGTAGTGCGCCATCAGCGGCTGCGTGCAGTGGTGCCCGGCGCGGATCGCGATGCCATGCTGGTCGAGGATCGTGGCGATGTCGTGCGGATGCACGCCATCCATGGTGAAGCTGAGCACGCCCGCCTTTCCCGGCGCGGTGCCGACCAGGCGGATCCCCGGCAACGCGGAGACGCGCGCCGTCGCTTCCGCGAGCAGCGCATGTTCGTGCCGGCTGATGGCGTCGAGTCCTACTTGCTCGAGGTACTCGATCGCGGACCGGAAGGCGACGACGTCCGCGATGTTAGGCGTTCCCGCCTCGAACTTGGACGGCGCCTTCGCGTACGTCGTCTTCTCGATCGTGACCGTCTCGATCATGTCCCCGCCGCCCTGGTACGGCGGCAGGCGATGGAACCAGTCGCCGCGCGCGTACAACACGCCGACGCCCGTCGGCCCCAGCATCTTGTGCGCCGAAAACGCCAGGAAGTCGCAGCCGATCGACTGGACATCGATCGCGATGTGCGGCGCTGCCTGCGCGCCATCGAGGAGCACCGGCACGCCCTTCGCGTGCGCCATCTCGACGATGCGCCGGGCCGGGTTCACGGTGCCCAGCGAGTTCGATACCCATGACAGCGCCACGAGGCGCGTCTTCGGGCCGATCATCGACTCGAGCGCGTTCAGGTCGAGCTCACCGATGTCCGTGACCGGCACCGCGCGAACCACGGCGCCCTGCCGCTGCGCCATCAACTGCCATGGGACGATGTTCGAGTGATGCTCCATCACCGAGATGAGGATCTCGTCGCCCGGCTTCACGAACGCCTGCCCGAACGTCGCCGCGACGAGGTTGATGCTCTCGGTCGTGTTGCGCGTGAACACGACCTCGTCATGCGACGCCGCGTTGATGAACCGGCGCACCGCTTCGCGCGTTTCATCGTAGCGGAGCGTCGCCAGCTCACTCAGGTAGTGCACCCCGCGGTGAATGTTGCCGTTCTCTTCCTCGTAATACCGCCGCAGCGCATCGATCACCTGCCGCGGCTTCTGGCTCGTGGCCGCGCTGTCGAGGTAGACCAGCGGCTTGCCTCTCGGCTTGATCGAGAGGATCGGGAAGTCTGCCCGTATCCTCTCTACGTCGAGAGTCGATGCGACTTCGGAAAGCTCAGTCAACGTTGCCATGGTTGATCAATACTCTGATTCGTTTTTACGGCTCCTCAGGCGTTCACGATACCAGTGAACCGCTCCAGCGTGAGCCGCTCGAGTCCCTCGCGAAGCGCATCCACCGGAATCGTCTCCAGCACCTCCGCCGCGAACGCATATGTCAGCAGCTTGCGCGCCTCAGCGTTAGGTATGCCCCGGCTCTTCATGTAGAAGAGCGCCGTTTCATCGATCCGCCCGACCGTCGCGCCGTGCGTGCACTTCACGTCGTCGGCGAAAATCTCCAGTTGCGGCTTGGTGTCGATGCGCGCGCGCTCCGACAGCAGCAGCGTGTTGTTGGTCTGCTTGCCGTCGGTCTTCTGCGCCACCGGATGCACGTACACCTTGCCGTTGAACACCCCGTGTGAGGCGTCGTCCAGCACGCCCTTGTACAACTCCCGGCTGTAACAGTCCGGCTGCGCGTGCTCGATGCGCGTCTGGTGATCGCAGTGCTGCCTGCCATCCAGCATGTACAGGCCGTTCAGCGTCGCGCCGCACCCCTGGCCGTGCAAGCCGGCATACACGTTGATCCGCGACGGGTGCGGACCTGTCGCGGATCAACGT
>CBIHMX010000421.1:0-3245 GCA_966211115.1 uncultured Gemmatimonadaceae bacterium
TTGCGGCATCAATCCTTCACGCAACGGAAGCCGGTGTGATTGGTCGGAGACTCGCTATCCTGCGAGTGCCGGGCCGCCGGGCGGTAGCGCATGCAATAGGAAACGTGGCATAGAAAGGAGCCGCCCTTCGTCACCCGGTGGACCTTGCCGTCGCCTTTCAAGCCGGTGTCGCGGTTCACCCACTGCGTCGGCCCCTGCGGGTTGTCCGGATCACATTGGGTGAAGTAGCCCGGGTCGTAGAGGTCGTTGCAGATCTCCCACACGTTTCCGGCCATGTCGTAGACTCCGCGGGGACTGACGCCCCGTGCCGCACCGCCCACGACGGGACTCGACGACTCGTACCGCCCATTCGGGACGACCCACCGGGCGGCTTCGGGAATCGCCGCCGCGTTCCATTCGAACAGCGTCGGGAGTGATTTTCCGGCATAACGCGAATACGCGCGTGCCTCGTACCAGCTCACGCCGCCTAACGGATGATCATCCATCCCGCCGGGTGGAGCGCCGCCTTCCCAGGTCGAGGGCCCGGGCCGTCCGGTCTGGTCGACGAACAGCGCCATCGCTGCATCCCACGTGATGGCCCTTCCGTCCTGTGCTATCGTCGAATCCCACCACGTGCGATTCGTGTAACCGCCGGCCTCGATGAACGCCTTGTATTGGCGGTTGGTGATCTCGAGCCGATCCATCAGGAAGTCGGCCAGATCGAAGGTATCCGTGCCCAGTCCGAAGAGCGTGCCCGCCACCCGTCCGCCGCGCAGCAACACCATGTCGGAATCGGGATCGGTGATCCGCTGCATGGGCACCGGGCTCGGAATGGGGACGTAACTCCCGCCGAGTCGCGCACCAATCACGGTGACGCTCCGATAGCCAGGCAGCGCGTAACGATAGAACCAGGCGTCCTTCGGGATGCGAGTTGGCGGTGTAGGCGTTGTCCCTACGTGAATCCACTCGCTCGTGTCGCTCAAAGCGGCACGCGTTACGATCGCGCCCGGCGGTTCACTGAGAAAGGTCTGCGTTTGTGCGAGGTTGAACCACAACGAAGCCAGCGCCGAATCATCCGGTGCCCGGCGCGCCACCTCTTCGGCCAGGTTGAACGCCGAATCGAGTTGGTCGGCGTCGATCAGTCGCTGGATCGTGGGAAGCGCGGTTTGGTGGACCCACCGCGCGCGACGGTCTCGCACCAGGACTATCGCGAGCAGGCCAACGGCAACCAGCGCCAGTCCGCCGGCGATCATCGCTGTGCGGGAGCGGCCGCGTTCCACCTGCGGTTCAGGCGCCGACAGCGCGCGCAGGTCGCCTAACAGCGATTCCGCTGTGGCTGGACGCCCGGCCGGGTCGCGCGCGAGGCAGCGGGCAACCAGGCGTACCAGCTCCGCGGGCGCCGACGGCGATCGTTCCGCCAGCGACGGCGCATCCTTCGCCATCTTCGCCGCCACCACTTGCTGCCACGTCCCCGTGAACGCGGGAACCCCCGCGACCATCTCGAACAGCAACGCCCCGACAGCGTAGACATCCGCGCGATGATCGGTTTCATCGCCGGCCGCCTGCTCCGGCGCCATATAGGTTGGAGTGCCGAGCGACGTGCCAACGCTCGTCAGCGTATCCGTTCCTCGCGCGCTTCCTACGGCTTTGGCGATACCGAAATCCACGACGATGGCGTGGCCCGCGGAGAGTAGAACGTTGGCCGGCTTGATGTCGCGATGGACAATGCCATGAGCGTGCGCGTGGACGAGTGCCTCAGTCGCATCCACCGCGACGCGCAACGCCTCGGCCACGGGCATAGCGCCGCCACGATCCAGACGATCGCGGAGTGATTCACCCGTGGCTACCGGCATCACGTAGTACAGGAACTCACCGTCCCCGGCGACACCCGAGTCGAGCAACGCGAGTATGTGGGGGTGGTTCAGGCGCGCGGTGATGCCGATCTCGCGAAGGAAGCGATCCCCCGTGAGCGAACGCGCGAGGTCGGGATGTAGGACCTTGATGGCGACGTCCCGGTCGTGCTTGAGGTCGCGCGCGAGGTACACGGTCGCCATGCCGCCCTGCCCGAGCTCACGCTCGATGCGGTAACGGTCGGACAGCGCGGCGGTCAGATTTTCGGTTTGTGATGGCACCGCTTGTAAGATGCGACCTCAGCCGTCACAGGGCGAGGTTCCGGACCCCCGCCGGTCTGCGGTCTCGTTGACCCTCCAAGAATGCAACAGAACCCACCGGGGCGCCGGAATCATGGGATCTCCCGCCGCCGAGTCGACATCGAGACTGGGCCTGTCGCGGCATAGCCAGCGTTACTGGATGCCCAAGAGAACCAGGTACGCGCGAATTGCTATCACCCTGCCCAAACCGGATTTCGTCGCCGCGGACCGGCTGGCTCACGCGCACGACCGATCGCGCAGCTGGACTATTGCCGCGCCCATGCGCTCCCCGTAGTCGCCACGCAGGATGAGGGAGTCACTTCCCGAACCGGCCGCGTCGCGGTTCACACACGCGCCGGACATGTTCGTCACCGCCAGCATTGACGATCGCGCCTCCATACTGAAGAATCTCCGGTATCGATACGGAAGATTCTCCGGTATGGGGGCGCATGGGCGACAACGGGCTGGACCTGCTTCGTGGCACGCTCGATCTCCTGTTGCTCAAGGCGCTCGCCTGGCAGCCGATGCACGGCTACGCGGCCGCGAAATGGGTACGGGAGGCAAGCCGCGAATCGATCGGCATCGAAGATCGCGCGCTGTACATCGCGTTACACCGCCTCGAGGCGCAAAAGCATATCCGCGGCAAGTGGCGCCTGACGACCACCGGTCGGAAGGCAAAGTTCTACGAGTTGACCGCGGCTGGTCGCGCCCGGCTGAAGGCGGACGTCTCGCAATGGGACCAGTATGTCCGCGCGATGGGCTATGTCCTGCACGCCAAGCCGGAGAACCAGCCATGACGAACGAAGAGTTCTCAAATCGGCGGCCGGTCGAGATGCCGCTGAACAGCGCGCGGATCAACAGAGCCATCGATGACGAACTCGCGTTTCACGTCGACGAGCGTATTCGCGAACTCATCGCCTCGGGCGTTCCGCCGCAACTCGCTCGCGAACGCGCCAACACGGAGTTCCGCGGACTCGACGCCACGCGTTACGACCTGCAACGCATTGACGAAGACGCGTCGCGCCGACAGTCGGTCGGGGAACACATCGCAGACTTCTGGATGGACCTGAAGCGCACGACGCGAGTGCTCTCGCGGCGGCCAGGATACGTCACGAG
>CBIHMX010000422.1:0-3240 GCA_966211115.1 uncultured Gemmatimonadaceae bacterium
GCTCTACGAGCACGACGATGGTGTGGTGCTGATCGACCAGCATTCCGCACACGAGCGCGTGCTCTACGAGAAGTTCATGCGTCAGTTGACCGGCGGCGGTGCGTCGGCGCAGCGCTTGCTCCTTCCCGAGACGGTTCATCTTTCACCGCGCGATGCCGAAGCGCTCGAGGCGCATCGCGACGCCTTCAACCTGCTCGGCTTCGAGCTCGAGCCCTTTGGCGGCCACTCGGTGATCGTGCACGCGGTGCCGACACCCCACCGCCGGTTCGACGCCCTGCGCTGCCTGCGCGAATCGCTGGCGGCACTGAGCGGCGATCGGGGTGCAGCCACCCACGCTGGCCACGAGTTGCTCATCGCCACCGTCGCCTGCAAGGCCGCGGTGAAAGCGGGAGAACCGCTGGCGCCTGACGAGATGCAGGCGCTTTTCCGGGCACTGGTGTCCACGTCGCTCCCCGCGCACGATGTGCACGGGCGTTCGGGCATCATTCGCCTGACGTGGGATGAGCTCGATCGGCGTTTTGGCCGCAAGTAGGCTTCCGGTCATCTGCGGACCGACGGCGTCCGGCAAGTCGTCGCTTGCCATACGCCTGGCGGTAGCTGCCGGCGCATCGATCATCTCGGCCGATTCACGCCAGGTGTATCGAGGCTTCGACATCGGAACCGCCAAGCCGACCGCCGGGGAACAGTTGCTGGTTCCGCACTACGGGATCGACGTCGCCGAGCCTGACGAGCGTTACACAGCCGCCGACTGGGCGGCGTCGGTGCCGGCGTGGGTCAGCGCGATCAACGCGGAAGGCCGGAGACCGTTGATCGTTGGTGGTACGGGATTTTATTTGCGCGCCGCCTTCGAGCCGCTGTTCGATGAGCCGGACATTGACCCGCGGCAGCGCGCGTCGCTGCGCGCCGTGCTCGGCACACTGCCAGCCGCGGAAATCCAGCGCTGGTGTGAATCGCTCGACCCGTCACGGGCGACGCTCGGACGGGCGCAAAAGGAGCGCGCGATCGAGGTGGCGCTGCTGACCGGTCACCGGATCAGCGCCCTGCATCGCGATCGGCAACGCGACGCGCTCCTGACCGCTCGCTATCTTGTCCTCGACCCCGGTTCCGGGCTGGCGTCGTCGATCGAGGCGCGCGTGGATGCGATGCTCGATGCCGGGTGGCTCAAAGAGGTTCGGTCGCTCGCGGCGCGCGTCGGTTCCATGGCCAGGGCGTGGACCGCCACGGGTTATGACGCGGTGCGCCGCGTGGTGGCGGGTGAACTTCCGCTGGAGAAGGGACGTGAACAAGTGGTGATCGCGACTCGGCAGTACGCAAAGCGGCAACGGACCTGGTTTCGCCATCAGCTCGAGGGTGAGCGCGTGCTGCGACTGGATCCACGGGCAGGCGATGCGTTCGACGTGGCGAGACGTTGGCTCGATGAAACGGAGAGCGAGTGAAGATTGGCATCACGTGTTATCCGACATACGGTGGGTCCGGCGCGATGGCCACAGAACTCGGCATCGCGTTGGCGCGGCGTGGGCATGAAATCCATTTCATCACCTACCAGCAGCCGTTCCGGCTCCCGTCGTTCCTGCCTGGCGTCTACTTCCACGAAGTGGACGTCGGCCGGTATCCGCTCTTCGAGTATCCGCCGTATGACCTGGCGCTGGCTGTCCGCATGCACGAAGTCGTCAGGCAGCACGGGCTCGATCTGCTCCACGTGCACTACGCGATTCCGCACGCGACCAGCGCCTGGATTGCGCGCGAGATGCTCCACGAGTCGGCGGATGACATTGCGGTGGTGACGACGCTGCACGGGACCGACATCACGATCGTCGGCCAGGACCAGTCGTTCCACACCATCACCAAGTTCTCGATCGAGAAGTCGGATCGCATTTCCGCCGTATCGCGGTTCCTGCGCGACGAGACGATCTTCACCTTCGGATGCGCCGGGTGCGAAGTCGAGGTCATCCACAACTTCATGGATCCCTCGCTGTTCGATCGCAACCAGCAGGTTCCGGTGCTGCGACGGCAGTTTCCGGACCGGAAGATCCTGATGCACATCTCGAACTTCCGGCCCGTCAAGCGCGTCGTGGACGTCGTGAAGATCTTCGCCCGGGTACGCGCGCAGGTGCCATCGGTACTCGTGATGGTGGGCGACGGTCCGGATCGCGTCGACGCCGTCGACGAGGCGAAGAAGTCCGGTGTCGAGGACGACGTGCATTTTCTCGGCCGTATCGACGACGTCGCGCCCCTCCTGGCCTCCGCTGACCTGTTCCTGCTGCCGAGTAACCGGGAGTCGTTCGGATTGAGCGCGCTGGAGGCCTTGTCGTGCGGTGTGCCGGTGGTCGGCTGCAACGTTGGTGGCTTGCCTGAGGTGGTGCGCGACGGCGAAACGGGCGTGCTGCGGGCGCCCGGTGACATCGATGGTCTGTCCGCCGCGGCGGTCGCGATCCTCACCGATGCGGACCGGTGGGCGTCGATGAGCACACTCGCGGCGGCCGATGCGCGCGCGCGCTTTTCCGAAGACGCGATCGTGCCGCTCTACGAGGCACTGTACCGCAAGGCGATCGCCGATCGCCCGCGTCCGGCGTCGGCGCGGCCGGTGGTGGCATGACGGAATTCCAGGCGCTCATCATGGGGCTCGTCCAGGGCCTCTCGGAGTTCCTACCCATCAGCAGTTCGGCGCACCTCGCGCTCACCCCGTGGTTCTTCGGCTGGGACGATCCGGGTCTCGCGTTCGACGTCGCGCTGCACATCGGGACGCTGGTGGCGGTGGCGTGGTACTTCCGGCGCGAGTGGATCGCGCTGACGCTGTCGGCGCTCTCCATTGCGAGGAAGCGCAAGGTCGAGACGCCTGACGAGTGGAAGCTCGTCTACCTGGTCGTCGCCACGATCCCCGCGGCGATTGCCGGGCTCACACTCGAGGATCTCGCCGAAACGACCTTCCGGTCACCGAAGCTGATCGCGATCAACCTGATGATCATGGGCGTGGCGCTCTGGCTGGTCGACCTGCTGGCGCGCCGGGATCGCCCGCTCAAGGAAATGACGATTCGCGACGCGATCACGGTCGGGTTGATCCAGTGCCTGGCGCTCGTTCCCGGTGTTTCACGGTCGGGTTCGACCATTACCGGCGCGCGGTTTCTCGGTTTCGACCGGCAGTCGGCGGCCGTGTTCAGCTTCCTGATGAGTTTTCCCGTGACGCTGGCGGCCGCGGTGCTCAAGGCGCCTGATGCCTTCGCCGCCGGCACCGAGCCAGGC
>CBIHMX010000423.1:0-3240 GCA_966211115.1 uncultured Gemmatimonadaceae bacterium
CCTATTAAGCACGTTCGAGAAGCGCTACGAAACGCTTAACCAAATTGAAATATCCCGCTCGACCATACTGCATAATTATGATTATTTCGCCCAGCATACCGGACTGCAAGTCATTACCGTGCTCAAAGCTAATGCTTACGGCCACGGCATCGATCTAGTGGCCCGGGTATTAAAATCCAGGCAGATGCCCTACATCGCGGTCGACGGTTATGTGGACCGTACGGCCGCGCTGTCGCCGGAAGCCCGTGCCGAAGCCGTGAAGCGGGCCGTCGATGCCGCGCGTGAAGCGGGGAAATCGGTCGGCGACATGTTCGTCGCCGGTTTCCTCGAGGCGAACGCCGGCGCCACCTGCCTGGCGACGAGCCGCGGGCTGTTTGCGTATCACGCGTCGACCGACGTGGATCTCGGCGTCACGGCACGCACGCCTGACGCGACGGGATCCGGCTGGGCGTCCGGCGGTGCACGCGACTGGAGCCTCCTCGACCCTGCCGCGTTAGGCCGGCGAGCGGCCGAGAAAGCAGTGGCCAGCCGCAACCCGGTCGCGTTCGAGCCTGGCATGCACACGGCGGTGCTCGAGGCCGCGGCGACGGCGACCCTGGTACCCAGTGTCGCTGGTGCGGCGAACGCCCGAAACGCGGCGGAGGGCCGGAGCGTGTTCTCGAAGCCCGATGGTGGCACAAAACTCGGCGAAAAGATCGTCGACTCGCGCGTGACGCTGTTCTCCGATCCCGCCGATCCCGATCTCCTGGCACAGCCGTTCGATAACGAGGGTTTCCCACTCAAGCGCCGGGTCTGGGTAGAGGACGGTGTGCTGAAGCAGTTGGCGTATTCGCGCTTCTGGGCGCAGAAACAGGGGAAGGAAGCAACGGGCGGTGGCGGCGGCGGATTTGGCGGTGCGCCGGGCGGCCTCAAGTTCACGGGCGGCACCCAGACACTGGATCAGCTGATCGCTGGTTGCCAGCGCGGAATCCTGATCACGCACTTCTTCTATTCCAACATTCTCGACGCCCGCAGCGGCCTGATGACGGGCCTCACGCGTGACGGCACGTTCCTGATCGAAGGCGGAAAGATCGTCCGCGCGGTGAAGAACTTCCGCTGGAACGAGGCGCCGCTGATCATGCTCAACAAGATCGAGGAGATCGGTCGCGGGGAGCGGACGCGTGTGGGTCAGGTGATGCCACCGATCCGGGTGAAGGACTTCAACTTTGCGAGTCTTTCGGATGCAGTGTGAGGACAAGCGGACGTGAGGACGTGAGGACGGGAGATCGTTAGGTCGTGAGGTCGTGGGGCGCATTGGCAAGTTTGACTTCACGACCTCACGACCTCACGACCTCACGATTTCACGTCTCGCATTTCGAAGTCGCCGAATTCAAACCCCGGGGCGACGCAGCACGTGACCAGCGTGTAGTCGCCCGTGGACTCTGCTGACTGCCACCAACCGGCGGGCACGACGCGTACGGGTGCGCTATCACCTGCGATTGGGCCAAGCAGGATATCGTCGATGCGCGACTCGTCAGGCGGTTGCAGCGAGAGTCTGAGCGGCGCGCCCTCGACAAAGTGCCAGGTCTCGTCAGACTGCACCCGGTGCCAGCGACTGGTGTCTCCCCTGCCCAGCAGGAAGTAGATGACGGTGAGCGCGGCGCGCTGTCCGCGGCCATCGTGCGGTTCGACGCCGGCACTTGCCCGAAAGACTTCACGATAGAAGCCTCCCTCGGGATGCGGTTGCAGCTCGAGCTGCCGGATCAGATCGTCGCGACGCACGCGGAAACGTAATGCGCGGGTTGCGTCACTGGATGACCTGGATGCAGTCAGCAGTCAGTCACCGTTTGGAGCTGACCTCCGCGACAACTGAACGGCTGCGATGGTTTGGATGGATGTGGGGCGGACATGCATGCGTCATACCTTGACGTTCTAGGTACGGCGCTCGTAGCGTTCCGCCACGGACCACCATCTGAGCTGATGCCCGAAGCCAATCGCACCGTTTTGCAGGGTACCGTCGACCTGCTCATCCTCAAGACCCTGTCGTGGGGGCCGCGCCATGGCTACGCCATCGCGCGATGGATCGAGGAAACGACCGACGACGTGTTGCGCATCGAGGAGGGATCGCTCTATCCCGCACTCTACCGCATGCAGAAGCGCGGCTGGATCAAGTCGGGCTGGGGCGAATCAGACATCGGCAAGCCGATCCGCATCTACTCGCTGACGCCGGCGGGTCGCGCTGAGCTCCGCGCGCAGTCGGCGCAGTGGGATGCCATGGTGAAGGCGATGGCGCGCGTGCTCAAGCCCGCCTGACGATGCGCCAGTTGCTGCGGGCCGGAGCGCGCCTCTTCTGGCGCCCGCCGGTCGAAGACCAGGTCGACGACGAGTTACGCGAACACATCGCGATGCTCGTGCGGCGGCTCGAAGGTGAAGGTCTCTCTCCCGACGCCGCGCGCGAAGCCGCTCTCCGTCGCTTTGGTGACGTGTCCACCGTGCGCGACGAGTGTCGCGCCATTGCCCACGACGTCGAGGATCGGATGAACCGACAGGATTTCTGGCAGGACGTGCGGCAGGATGCCGGCTATGGCCTGCGAACGTTACGTCGTGCGCCGCTCTTCACGATGGTCGCGGTGATCACGCTCTCGATCGGCATCGGGGCCAGCACCGCGATCTTCAGCGTCGTCCACGCCGTCCTGCTGAAGTCGTTGCCCTACCACGAAGCCGACCGGGTTGTGGCCATCTGGAATGCCTATCGACAGGGGGGATCGGTGACCCGAACAGCGATCGCCCCCCCGGAGTTCGCCGACGTGATGGACCAGAATCAGTCATTCGACGAAGTGGCTGCCATCTCGCGGACCTCGGCCAACCTCACCGGATCCTGCGGCGGCTCGACCACCTGCGAACCGGAGCGGGCGAGTGCGTACACCGTTTCCCCGAACCTGTTCACGCTGCTGGGGGCGTCACCGTCGTTAGGCCGCGGCTTCATGGCGGACGACGGAGCCCCCGGCGCCGAACCGGTCGTCCTGCTCGGCCACTCGTTATGGATGGGACGGTACGGCGGCGATTCGGCCGTGGTCGGACGCGGCATCACCGTGAATGGAGGGTTGCGCACCGTCGTCGGCGTCATGCCGGCCGCCGTCCGGTTTCCCGACGCACCGATCGACTTCCTCCGCGAGCGCGGCGACCTCTGGCTGCCCAACTCGTGGCAGAACAACCGGGGGGAGGAACGCGGCAACCAGTACCTCGGTGTCCTCGCCCGCC
>CBIHMX010000424.1:0-3227 GCA_966211115.1 uncultured Gemmatimonadaceae bacterium
TCAGGTTGGTCGCCTTCTCGGTCACGACCAGCTGGTCGCCGCGAGGAGTGAACTCGATTTGCGCCGGCCCGGACGCCGGGCTGCTGAGCGGTTGCGTGGAACCGGCGACGGCGGTGAGGTCACCGCTCGAGGAAATCGCGAAGCCGCTGACGTTGCCGTTGCCACCGGCGTTGAGGGCGTAGAGCAGGTTGCCGGAAATCGTCACGCTGATCGGCATCGTGCCGCCTGACGAGACGCGGTCGGTCAGCGACAGCGAACCGTCACCGTTCACGGCGAACAGCGAAACATCATTGCTGCCCGCGTTGACGGCGGCGAGCCAGCGGCCCACGAGGATAACGCCACCCTGGTTTCCGAGTCCGGCACCGGTCCCGGTACCACCGGTGGAATACGACCCGGCAGGCGTGAGCGACCCATCGGCCGCGCGGTTGAAGGCCAGCACGGCATTGCCCGCCGGGCTGTTGGTCATCGTGTAGACCTGCCCGATGACATTGTCGCCGCTGGCAAACGAAGGAGAGAGAAGAAATTGGCGGGACGGGTCCTGATCCTCGCTGCAGGCGGCAAGCGCGCCGGCGAGCAGGATTGCTCGTGTGAGTTTCATTTGATGCACCTCGCTCGGGTCATTCGCACGCGCGAAGTGCGCGTGGATGCGCGGTGCAGAAGGCAAGGCAGGCGCCAGTCACTGTTCGAAGCACTAACCGACGTGTGCTTGCGCACTTATGGCTGAAAGCGCCGAAGGTCGCGGTCGTTTCAAACACCTCGATGAGTCACGACGAAACGTCCGCATGAAACGGTCGGCATCAGGACGGGGTCCGTCCCCGGGTTCAGTCGCTGCGCAGGGCGAGCAGGGGATCGACCTTGCCCGCGCGCCTGGCCGGAAGCCATGACGCGAGGACCGCCGTCGCCAGGATCACCAGCAACGCCACGCCATAGACCAGTGGTTCCAGCGGCGACGTCTGGAAGAGGAGCGGCTCGATGCGCTTGCCGGCGATGAACGTGACCGTCAGGCCCACCAGGCAGCCGATCCCCGCCAGCATGACGCCGCGCCTGACGATACTCACCGCAATCGCGCGCGGCGATCCGCCTAACGCCAGCCGGACGCCGATCTCCCGCAGCCGCTGGCTCACGTCGAACGCCAGGACGCCGTACAACCCTACCGCCGCAATGACGATCGACAGCAGGCCGAAGATCCCGAACATCGTGGCCCCCAGCCGCCAGGACCTGGTCTGCGCGCTCAACCGATCGTTCAGCGGCGACGTCTGCACGTACGGCAACCCGCCGGCCGACAACAGTGACCGCTGGACCTCGGTCGCGGCTACCTGCGCGTCGCCGCGCACCCGCGCGATGACGGTGCGGGGGTTTGCCCAGTCCGTCTGCGGGGCGGGCAGGAAGACCTGTACGAACTCATCCTCGATGATCGACTGGCGACGGGTATTGGTGACGATGCCGATGACGGTCGCGCACGCCGCGCCGGGTTCGGCGACCCTCACGCACTTGCCGATCGCATCCTCGCCCGGCCACCAGAGCTGCGCTGCCGTCTCGTTGACGATCGCCACCGGCGGGCTCCCCCGCCGGTCGTCGCTGGTGAAGTCGCGGCCGCGCACGATGGGGGTGCCTAACGTCCGGAAATAGTCCGTCCCGACCGGGCTCACGTACGGCCCGCCCTCGGACGTGACCGGCACCGAGTCCAGGCCCGGCACGAAGACTGGCGCGCCGGTCGACGCCCCGAAGGGGAGTGACAGCGTCACGGCGGCATGCTCCACGCCCGGTGTCGATGCCATGGCGCGCGCCAGGTCTTCGTACATCGTATTGAGCGCGGCGTCGTCGTAGTCGCGGCCGGTGGTGTTGAGCTGCGCCACGATCACGCGGTCCGATTCGAGCCCGAGGGGCAGGGCGTCGATGCGCTGGACGCTCCGGACGAACAGGCCGGTGCCGATCACCAGCACGAGCGACAATGCACTCTGCGTCGCGAGGAGCACGGCCCGCGCGGATCCCCGCGATCCGGCCGGCTGTCCGCCGGTGCGCAACGCTGTGATCAGGTCGGGGCGGCTGGCCTGCAGCGCGGGCACGAATCCGGTGAGGAGGCCGAGACCGAGGGCGATCGCGGCACCGTATCCGACCATGCGCAGGTCGACCGCCGCGCCCGGGAGCTGCAGGTTGTTCAGCAGCGTGCCGTACATGAGGCTCGTTCCCCACCAGGCCACGGCAATCGCCGCCAGGCCGCCTAACGCGGCGAGGACGATGCTTTCCGTGAGCAGGAGGCGCACGAGGCGCCGGCGCGAGACGCCGAGCGCCAGGCGGATCGAGACCTCCCGCTGGCGCCGCGTGGCGCGCCCGAGCTGCAGGTTGGTGACATTCGCCCCGGCCAGCACCAGCACGACGATCGACATCGCCGCCAGCAGCAGGGCCACACGCGACTGTGCACTGCTGCCACGGGCGTCGCGTGGCAGCAGAGACGTCAGTTGCACGGAGGGATTCCGCTGGCGCAAGCGATCCGGTGTCATGCCGTCGCGCAGCTCCCCATTCTGGACGGCGCGCGACGCCGATGCCGCCGCGTAGGCGGGAGTGACCCCATCCTTCAGCCGGGCCACGATCCGCAGCGAATACCACTGGCGCCCGCCCTTCCACTCGGCGATGCGCGCCGGGGTCGCACCAGCGGCATACGGCAGCCACACATCGGGCAGTGTGGTGCTCCCGCCACTGAAGCCGCGCGGTGCGACGCCGATCACCTCGTACCGGGCGCCGCCAAGCTCGATCAGCCGGCCTAACGACGCGGCGCTGCCGTCGAGCTGGGTCCGCCAGAACGGCTCGCTGACCACGACTTCATTGATCGCCGGCATGACGGCGCTGAACGCGGGATCGAAGAACCGCCCGATCAACGGGCGCGTGCCCATCACCGCGAACCACGCTGGCGTGACGTTCATGGCGGTCAGCTCGCGCGCCGCCGGCCCGTCGCCCATGGCGATCGACGTCGTGGTGTAACTGGCGACCGCCTCGAACGACGGGTCGGAAGACAGGTCGAGAAAGACCGGAAAGGATTGCACCGACTGGGTTCGCGTCCGGCTGCCGCTTTGTGTCACGACCGCGGCCGACACGACGCGCGCCTCTTCACTGGCATCGATGCGCTGGTTGAGCCGCAGATTCCGGAACGCGGCCTCGAATGCCGGAATGCGCTTGGCCCGCTCCGCGGCCTGGCGACCGCGCCGCCGCGCGTCCTGTGCGCGTGCGAG
>CBIHMX010000425.1:0-3224 GCA_966211115.1 uncultured Gemmatimonadaceae bacterium
GTACTTGTAGGAACATTCCGTCAGGATCGTTTCTCCCTGCTCGAACTCCACCGCCACACCCGCCACGCAAACTGTCTGCGCGATCGTTGACTCGAGGTGCATCTCCACGCGGCTGGCGACATCGTTGAAATGCGCCCAGTGCCGGAACGTCGAGATGTCGAACGTCGCTCCAAACTCCCGGTTGAGTCGCGTGAGCAGGTTCAGGTTGAACGCTGCCGTCACACCCGCGGCGTCGTTATAGGCGCGGCGGAGCAGTGATTCGTCCTTGCGCCGGTCGACGCCGAGGATCAGGGCGCCGTTAGGCCCGATGGTCCCGCGGATCCGGTGCAGGAACGCGGTCGCTTCGGCGGGATGCAAGTTCCCGATGGTCGAACCCGGGAAAAATGCCACTCGCCGAGCTTCGAGCGGGAGCGGCGGCAACGCAAAACGCGTCGTGTAATCCGCGTGAACAGGCGCCACGCGCAGGTCCGGATACTGGCGCGCACGCTCGGCGGCAACCGCCGTCCATTGCTCCATCGAGATGTCCACCGGCACGTACGCCGCGGGGTTCTTCAAGCGGTCGAGCAGGTAGCGCACCTTGATGCCGGCGCCGCTGCCGTATTCGATCAGCGCCACGCGATCGCCGCACTCGTCGGCGATTTCACCAGCCCGATCTCTCAGGATCGATATTTCCGTGCGCGTGAGGTAATACTCGGGCAATTCGGAAATCGCCTCGAACAAGAGCGCTCCCGCCTTGTCATAGAACAGTTTTGGCGGCAGGGTCTTCGGTTCCGCCGACAACCCGCGCAGCACTTCATGGCGAAGGTTGTCGGAAGCCTGATACGGCGTGAGGCGAAGTCCGGCGGCGTTTGCCAATCGCGTCGTCATGCGCCGTCCGCCAATCGAATGCCGGTGAACTGCCACCGCGCGTCACTCGGAAAAAAGTTGCGGTACGTCAGTCGGGCGTGGGAGCGCGGTGTCGCGCACGATGCACCACGCAACACCCACTGGTCGGCCATCCACTTCCCGTTGTACTCGCCGATGGCGCCGGCAGATGGGGCAAAGCCCGGATAACCGACGTACGCACTCTGCGTCCACTGCCACACGTCTCCGTACCATTGCTCGTGTCCGTTCGCCGCCGCCGCCGGATGCATGCGGCCGCTCTCCACGAACGTCCCCTCGATCGGTGTGTTCGCCGCCGCCGTCTCCCACTCGGCCTCGGTCGGCAGTCGATGCCCTGCCCCTCGCGCGAACGCGTCGGCTTCGTAATAGCTGACGTGACACACCGGCAGCGACGTATCCAGTTCGGCTTCGCCAGCCAGCGTGAACTCCGTCCACGTATCTCGTCCCCGCGTCCAGTACAGCGGAGCCTCCCAGCCGTGCTCGTGACCCGTCGTCCAGCCGTTGGACAGCCACAACTCCGGCCGCCGGTAACCGCCATCGTCGATGAACTCGAGAAATTCGCCGTTGGTGACCAGGCGGTCTGCGATCCGGAACGCTTCCGTAAACACCCGGTGCGACGGGGTCTCGTTGTCGAAGGAAAAGCTTGGACCGGAGTGGCCAATGCGCTGGATGCCGGCGTCGAATGACTTCCACACCAACGGACCCGCCTGACGAGTAACGGGCAGTGGGTCGCGATAGGCCGGCTTGAGCGGATTCGTCCAGAATACGTGCTTGATGTCGGTGAGCAGCAGCTCCTTGTGCTGCTGTTCATGATGAATGCCCAGCTCGATCACGGCCCACGCGGTGTTACCGGGCTCATTCATCAGCCGCGCGCAGAGGCCAACCATGGCCTCATCTACGTGCCGCCGGTATTCCATTACCTCGTCCACGGACGGACGGGTGACGAGTCCGCGCTGGGCGCGGCAGTGACGTTCACCCGCCTGCACGTAGTACGAGTTGAACAGGAACGCGTATTTCGGGTTGGGGCTCCGATACTCCGGCTCGTGGTCCGCCAGCACGAAGGTCTCGAAGAACCAGCTCGTGTGCGCGAGGTGCCACTTGGTGGGACTCACGTCCGGCATGCTGCTGACGACAAAATCCTCCGTCTGCAGCGGCTCGCAAAGCCGCACCGTCTGTTCGCGAACGGCAACGAACCGCTCGACCAGGTCGCGGTGGGTTTCAGACTGCGCCGGAAATACTGCGGAAATCGCCATGCCGTTCTCCAATACGGTCGTGCCTGTTCTGGCGGATCTCGGGCGAGGGCTCGACAAGGCCTCTTATTCGCGATGACTCCGGCCGCTCAGCGGCCAGCTCTATGAAACTCAGGGGACCGGAATCCGGTTCCTGCATGGTACCCCAATGCGCCCCGTATCATGGCATCGGATTCGGAATGGTGTCACCCGGACCCCGGACCTGCTGCCTGACGAGCGTCAGGCAGGCTTCCGCCGCGGATTTCAGGAACGCGGTGACCTGGCTGCGTTGGCCCGGGCCCGCAACGAGTCGGGATCCAGGCAGGACGGCACCGAACCATCCGTCACGGTTCCAGGAGCCATTGCCGTAGAGCTCTGGAAGCTGTGTGGCCTTGGGCGACGGCCAGGCATTCACATAGAAGTATGGTTCCGGATATGTCACGTCACCGGGTGAGAGCCCGACGCCCACCGATGCGTCCGGCCCGACGGTGATAAGGGTGGCTATGTCGAAATGGTGGGGCCAGCAACGAACCTCCGAGCTGCCGAGTTCCCGCTGTGTGTCGCCAAGCACCGAGAACGCGTTGCTGAACCAGTGTGCGAGCTCGGTGAACTCGTCAGGCCGGCTCACGTCGAAGGCGCGGCCGCCGGAAACCGGGTGACTGGGCAGACTGTCCCGCTGTGGGAGTTTGAGCCGCCGGTCGTCGACGCCGGTTGCCTTGAGAGCGGATCGAAGCACCAACTCGGCCTGCGAAATGGTGCTGCCGTGCAGCGGAATCCTCTGGCCGACCGACTCATTGACCAGGACCAGGAGCGTCAGGTCGCTCGGCCTCAGGGCGACTCGCACGCCATGAGATAGCGCTCGTGTCTCTCGCGATGTGAGCGCCTGGTGTTTCGAGTCCCAGCTCAGGTTGGTGTGGCTGTCGTCGGATCGCGGCGCGAGATAGGAGACGCCGATCGCCGAAGCGAATTGAGCCGCGTGGTGAGCCTGAAGGCGTGAATCCACGAGTGATCGTGCATTCGCCGGCTGGAGCTCGATCCATTCGTGCGTTTCCGAATTCATCGTCATTTCGAAATCGGGGACGGAGCAGGGACGGAGCGGGGACGGAGGAGGGA
>CBIHMX010000426.1:0-3196 GCA_966211115.1 uncultured Gemmatimonadaceae bacterium
ACGAGAGTTTCCATGCCGATCTCGAAGCAGAATTGCCTCGTGGGATCAGTCCTGCCTTTGATGGACTCGTCGTTAGAGTCGATTGACGCGGGCAAGAAGGAACACGGAAAGCACTGATGCCACTGATGAACACTGATACCACTTTGGCGAACCGGGACGCCCGCCTTCCGGAAGCAGGCAGGGCATTCAGTTAGTGGGCGTCCCGGTTCGCCAAAGTTGTACCCGTGTTAATCTGCGACTTCAGTGGCGTCCGCGTTCCTTCCTGATCAGCGCAAATCATGATTTACCTCGATTATACGTTCATGACGGAGCCGGCGGTAAAGGGGGCTCTGTCGGCAAGCGACCTCGCGGGCGCAACGTCGGTCTTCGAGCGGGCACAGGGCGCCCTCGCCAGCCGGCGCCAATCGTCCGAAATCGGGTTTATCGACCTGCCTGACGATGCGGCGCAGGTGAAGCATTGCCGGGCGCTCGCGCAGTGGGCGCGAGAGCGGGGGGCACGGGACATCGTCGTCCTTGGCATCGGCGGGTCCGCACTGGGGCCCATCGCCCTGCGTACGGCGCTGCTTCCGTCGGGATGGAATTCGCTGCCGGCGTCAAACCGCGACGGACGTCCCCGCCTTCATGTGCTGGATAACGTCGATCCCATCACGATGGCGGCGCTGCTGGACCGGCTCGAGCTGGGTGCGACGATCTTCATCGTGACGTCCAAGTCTGGCGGGACGGCGGAAACGATGGCCCAGTACCTGGTGGTCCGGGACCGGCTGGAAAAGGCCGGCCGTCCGGCGCGCGAGCACCTGATCTTCGTGACCGATCCCGAGAAAGGCGCCCTGCGAAGGATCGCCTCCGAGGAGAGTATCGCGTCGGTACCCATCCCGCCTAACGTCGGTGGACGGTTCAGCGTGCTGACACCGGTGGGCCTGCTGCCGGCGGCGATCGCGGGCATCGACATCGCCGGCCTGCTGGATGGCGCGGGCGACATGCGGAAACGATGCCAGGGCGACGACTGGCGTCGAAACCCCGCCGGCGCCTTCGCCGTGCTCCAATGGCTCGCCGACACCCGCCGCGGACGGCGGTGCCAGGTCTTCATGCCCTATGCCGACGGGCTCCGGGACATGGCGGCCTGGTTCGTGCAGTTGTGGGCGGAGAGCCTGGGCAAGATCCGTCCCGACGGCACGTCCACCGGCCCGACGCCCATCGCGGCGTTAGGCGCCACCGACCAGCACAGCCAGGTGCAGCTCTTCATGGAGGGACCTGACGACAAGACGATCACGTTCCTGCGGATCGTCGACGGCGCGCAGGACGTGACCATTCCGCGATTGCACGGTAATCATCCCGACCTGTCCTACCTCGGCGGACACACGCTGGGTGAACTGCTCGAGATCGAGCGCGCGGCAACCGCTGGTGCCCTCGCGTCGCGCGGGCGCATGAACATGACGCTTTCGCTCGACCGGCTGGACGGCTGGCACCTCGGGGGACTCATCATGCTGCTCGAGATGGCGACCGCGTTCGCGGGTGAGCTCTACGGCATCAATGCCTTCGACCAGCCGGGCGTGGAACTGGGAAAGCGATTCACCTATGGCATGTTCGGGCGCCCGGGATTCGAGAGCGACCTCGAGGCCTGGAACCAGCTCCCGAAGCCGGACCCGAAATACGTCATCTAGCCGTTGCCCCGGTTGCAAACGAGATACAGACTGGATCTCGGGAATCGACAGGTTTCCTGATCACGACAACGTCCGGGAGGACGCCGCTCGAATCAGTTCTCTCCCGTTTTTCGACCGGGCTCGGCAATGCGACCATCTGACCTGGAGACGAGCACGACATGATTGAAGAGGCCACCGTATCCGCGCATCCCGCACTTGGCAGTGCGGTATCGCGGTCCAATGGAACGGTGACAGTTCACAATGCGGCCGCCCTGGCGGGACCGGCGATGGACGCGCTCGTGCGCGATGCCGTATTCGCGAGCGGCGACGCGCGCGATCAGGCCCGATGGCTCATCTGGGAATTGGGCCAGGCCGTTGGCGTGCGCCCGGCATCGATTCATGACCTGTACCTGGCGAGGGGTCGCGGTGCGGTGGGTGGGTTCACGGTGCCGGCGATCAACGTCCGCGGCATGGCCTACGACACGGCGCGCGCGATCTTCCGCGTGGCCAACAAACTCGATGCTGGCGCCTTCATCCTCGAGATCGCCCGCTCGGAGATTGCCTATACCGACCAGCGGCCCGCTGAATACGTGGCGGTCATGCTGGCCGCCGCCATGCGTGAAGGCTTTCGCGGACCCGTGTTCATCCAGGGGGATCACTTCCAGGTCAACGCGAAGAAATATGTCGTTGACCGCGACGCGGAAGTGAACGCGGTGAAACAGCTCGCCCGGGAAGCCATTGACGCCGGCTTCTATAACATCGATGTCGACACGTCGACGCTGGTCGACCTCTCGAAGCAATCGCTGGCGGAGCAGCAGCGTCGCAACTACGAGGAGTGCGCCGACATCACGCGTTTCATCCGCGGGCTGGAGCCGAAGGGCGTCACCATTTCGGTGGGCGGGGAAATTGGTGAGGTCGGTACCTCGAACAGCACGGTCGAGGAACTCGAAGCCTTCATGGACGGTTACAACGAGACGCTCCGTACGGCGGCGCCCGGCATGGCCGGGTTGTCGAAAATCAGCGTGCAGTCTGGCACGTCGCATGGAGGTGTCGTGCTCGCGGATGGCTCGATGGCGGATGTGAAGCTCGATTTGCAGACGCTCGAAAAGCTCTCGCGTGTCGCACGGGAGAAGTACGGCCTGTCCGGAGCGGTGCAACATGGCGCATCGACCCTGCCCGACGAGGCATTCAACAACTTCCCGCGCACGGAAACCGCCGAGATCCATCTGGCGACCAATTTCCAGAACATGCTGTATGACGCGTTGCCGGATTCGCTGCGCCACGACGTCTACGCATGGTTAGGCGATAACGCCAAGGACGAGCGGAAAGCAGGGGATTCGGATGGACAGTTCTTTTACAAGACGCGGAAGAAGGCGCTGGGCCCGTTCAAGCGTTCGTTCTGGGAACTGGACGCGGGCGTGCGGGAGCAGCTCGCTCGCGCGTACGATGAAAAGTTCACGTTCCTGTTCACGCAACTGGCGGTCGGCGGAACAAAGGAAGCCGTGCGACGCCACGTGAAGCCCATGGCCATTCATCGTCCGGCACCGGGCACGGCG
>CBIHMX010000427.1:0-3196 GCA_966211115.1 uncultured Gemmatimonadaceae bacterium
GCAGGTCAGTGCGAACCGGATGATCAATATCGACTGGGAAGGCATCGTGGGAGGCACTTCACTCACGCCGAATATCGCGCTGCCGTCAGGCACCTGGCCAAGCTTCACCAACGCGAATTACTGGCCGGTGATCTACGTGAACCAGGCCGGTACGTTTTCCCTCCCGGGGAGCGGCCGTGGTCTGCTGATCGTGCGGAATGACATGGAGATCAGCGATGCACTCCAATGGGACGGCGTCATCCTGGTCGGTGGGGCGCTCACCTCGAACGGTAACAACACGGTGAGCGGTGCTCTCGTCACCGGCCTGAACGTCCTGCTCGGCGAAAACCCTGGCATGAGTGACGTCGGAAACGGCACGAAGACCTATCGCTACGATTCATGCAACGTCGCCAAGGCCGGCGAGCAGTTCAAAGGCCTGGCGCCGCTGCGGAACACGGGCGCCGACAACTGGGCAACGTACTGATTGCGTGAGACGTGAGACGTGAGAAACCTGACTATCCGGAGCAGCTTCGGTAATCAGGTTTCTCTCACGTTTGCCTAGACGTGTTTCGTCTTCCAAGCGCCTCTCCGGAAGATCGCACCGCTAACCAGAGCCAACGCACAATACGCCAGCGTCACCGCCACGAATCCTCCGTTGTACGACAGTGCGGTGTGATGGGCGAGGAAGTACGCGAGCGGGATTTCGAAGAGCCAGAACACGAAGAGGTTGATCCAGGTCGGCGTCCACGTGTCGCCGGCGCCGTTGAACGATTGCGAGATCACCATCCCGAACGCGTACAACGGAAAGCCTAACGCAATCGTCCGCAGCGCCCCGGTCGCGACACGGGCAACCTCGGCATCAGTGGTGAATGCGGCCACGATCCATGGCGCCAGTCCGACGAACACCACCCCGAGCGCGCCGAGGAATGCCAGGTTGTACCGCGAGGCGGTCCAGACCGAACGCTCGGCACGGTCCGGGTCTTTGGCGCCCAGCGACTGTCCGACCATCGTTGCCGCCGCGTTGCTGAGACCGAATGCCGGCAGCAGCGCGAAGATCACGATGCGTATCGCAATGCCATAGCCGGCCACGACGACGCTGCCGAAGGTCGCCAGGATCCGAATGAGTCCGATCCAGGCCGCGGTACTGATGAGGATCTGGAACGTGCCGACCGCACACAGTCGCGCGAGCCTCGCCATCGCGGCTGGACTAACGGCCAGGTGGCGGCGATGAACGGCGATGTGCCCCGCGCCCTTCCAGAGGTGCCAACCCGCGTACAGCACGCCGGCGCTGCGCCCTATGGTGGTGGCGACCGCCGCGCCGGTGACTCCCATATCGGGGAACGGACCGGGTCCGAAAATGAAGAGCGGCCCGAGCACGATGTTGAGCGCGTTCGCGAACCAGAGGACGCGCATCGCGACCGCGGCATCGCCGGCGCCTCGAAGGGCGGCATTGATCACGAACAGCATGAACACACTGGCGCTGCCGCCGAGCATGACGCGCGCAAACCCGGTGCCTGCGGCCAGGACGTCCGGCCCCGCTCCCATGATCCGCAGCAGGTCGGGCGCGAAGAAGGCGCCCAGCGCGCCTAACGATATCGAGACCGCCAGGCCGAGGGCGATGGCCTGAACCGCGGCCTTGGCGGCGGCGTCGGCGTTTTTCTCGCCGATGCGCCGGGCCACCGTCGCGGTGGTACCGATCGCCAGGCCGAACGCGAGCGTATAGACGATCGCCATCATCGACTCGGTCAGCGCCACAGTGGCGACGGCCGAGGCGCCCAGCTTCGCGACCCAGAAGATGTCGACGATCGCAAAGATCGACTCCATCACCATCTCGAGCACCATCGGGACGGCGAGCAGGAAGATCGCGCGCCCGATGGGCCCCTGGGTGTAATCGTGGCGCGTGCCGCGCGCGGCCAGCTTCAGGTCTGCCCAAAGCTGCGCGAGCCGGGAGCCGGCCGGCACGTACACGGTTTCGCCGCCGGGCCCGTTCGCGGGCACGGTGGTGGCAGGCGCGTCGTTTCTGTCGGGCGAAGTCTCCGCCACGGGCCGCACCTGCTCCTGTTCGAGTTGTTGGGTGTTCTCGGTGGCGGACTGCATGTCGTGCTCCACGGAAAAAGAATTCGCCCCACCTGCTGTGCATCGTTGCAGGTGGGGCGAGTTCGACATCCGCGGTGTTGCGGAAACCTATGCGCTAGAGCCTGCTCCGGTTCGGTCCCATACGACCGTCATGAACGAATCGACCGCCGTGGTAATCCACGGACGGAGTTCCGTAATGACGGCGCTGGAGTTGTTGAGAGTGATACCGATCACAGGCGAATCCTGAAAAGGGACCCGGCGATGGTTAGGCGCGCGGGGAGGGAGCAGCTTAGTCGGGGCCGGATTCCATGTCAACTGCGTCGTTGCTTCATGGTGGGGATGCGATGGCGGATGTGTTGTGTATGGTCCCCTGGATGCTTGCTCGCCCCGGAATCGGCGCGTAGGCTTGCATTGAACTCAAATCCGAGAGCGATTCATGTCGTTCACCCGTCGTGACTTCCTGACCAGGTCGGCCGCCGCCGCGGCTGTTGCCGCCATTGGCCGTCCGCTGTTTGCGAGCCCGTTCCAGGGGCAGGCCGCGCAACCGATGTTCACGCCGATCCGGCGCAATGTCGGCTACTTCACGATGCGCGGCGGTACGATCGGTTACCTCGTGAATCCCGGCGGCATTGCCGTCGTCGACAGTCAATTCCCGGCTGAGGCCACGGCGTGCATAACGGGACTCAACGAGCGATCCGGCAATCGGGGCGTCGACCTCCTGATCAACTCGCATCACCATGGTGATCACACGGGCGGCAACATCTCGTTCCGCGGAGTGGCAAAGAAGGTCGTGTCACATGCCAAGGCGGCCGAGCACATGAAGGCGCCGCCCGGAGGCCAGCCGCCGGCGGATCAATTGTACCCGGATACGACGTTCACCGACACATGGTCGGTCGACCTCGGCGATGAGAAGATCACGGCCCGGCATTATGGTCGCGCGCACACCAGCGGCGACATCGCCATCACGTTCGAGCGCGCGAACGTCGTCCACATGGGCGACCTGATGTTCAACCAGCGGCACCCGGTCGTCGACGGTCCCGCGGGGGCGACGTTGCGTGGCTGGATCACGGTGCTGGAAGCGGTCCCTCGCGCGCACAGCGGCGACACGACGTATATCTTCGGCCACGCCAACACGTCGCTC
>CBIHMX010000428.1:0-3193 GCA_966211115.1 uncultured Gemmatimonadaceae bacterium
CTCGCAGCGACCAGGTCGCGCACGTGGCGGCGACCGCCGGCCGGATCTGGCGGACCGCAGACGGCGGCCGGAGCTGGAAACTGACCTACCAGTCGCCCGATACCAGCATGTTCCTCGACGCCATCACGTTCCGGGATGACCTGAACGGGATGGCGTTAGGCGATCCGATGGAGGGACGGTTCGTCATCCTTGTGACGACGGACGGTGGCGCAACCTGGGCGATGGCGCCTGAGGCATCCCGCCCAGCGGCCGCGGATGACGAAGCCGCGTTTGCCGCGAGCGGAACGTCCCTCGTCACGGGCGGAAGCCGATATGCCTGGCTGGGCACCGGAGGGTCGGTATCACGCTTGTTTCGCACGACGGACGCCGGCGCGACCTGGACTGCCGCACCTTCGGCCATTCCGCCTCGAGCGGGATCGGGAGGGGTGTTTTCGGTCGCGTTCACCGGGGCACTGCACGGCGTGGTCGTCGGTGGCGATTACGAGCGCCCCGACTCGGCGCGCGGTACCGCGGCGTATACCAGCGACGGTGGCGTCAACTGGACGGCGGCGAGCCGCTTTCCGCGCGGTTATCGCTCCGGTGTCGCCATGCGGCGCGTGGATGAAGAGCACCTGATCGCGGTCGCGGTCGGCACCACGGGCTCCGACGTGAGCCGGGATGGTGGAATGACGTGGTCTCCCCTCGACGACGCGGCGTTCAATGCCGTACAGTTCGCGCCATCGGGCGTCGCGTTTGCGGTTGGTGCCCGCGGGCGGGTCGCCCGAATCCGGATTCCCTGAATTTTCCTCGCGCTCTGCGCGGTACGCTCACCCGTTGCGGGACTGGTTGAAAATGACGCTTCATCGCATCTCGACGTTCTCACTCCTCGCGTTCGTCGCCGCCTGTATTGGCTCCGACGCCCCTCCCGCCGATACCACAACAGCCGCAGCGCCTCCGGCACCCGCGGCGGCTCCAGCGCTCGACGCAGCTCCGGCACAGTTTCAGGTCCGGCTCGAGACGAGCAAGGGCCCGATCGTCCTCGCCGTGCACCGCGACTGGTCGCCTAACGGGGTCGACCGGTTCTATCACCTGGTGGAGACCGGTTACTTCGACGACGTCCGGTTCTTCCGTGTCGTACCCGGCTTCGTCGTGCAATTCGGCATGCACGGTGATCCGGCGCGCAATGCTCAGTGGTCGGAGAACGGCCTGATCGACGAGCCGGTGAAGCAGACGAACAAGCGCGGCACGGTGACATACGCAAAATCATCGATGCCGAACTCCCGTAGCTCTCAGCTCTTCATCAACCTCGGCGACAACTCGATGCTCGATCAGCAGGGTTTCGCGCCCTTCGCCGAGGTCATCGAAGGGATGGACGTCGTAGACAAGCTGTACTCCGGTTACGGAGACGAGCCCACCGGCCGGCAGCCCGAAATCGCCGCCGAGGGCAACGCCTTCCTGAACCGGACATACCCGAAACTGGACTTCATCCGCACAGCGAAGGTAGTGAAATAAACGGGGTCAGACGCCATTTCCTGAAAACGGGGTCAGACGCTGTTTTCTGGAAACAGCGTCTGACCCCGTTTCCCTTGCCGGTCGTCGGGAGGGGCGCAACTTACGGCGTCGAATGCGCAGACCCCTGATTCTGGTCGCTGTCCTCCCTCGCCGCGGTAATCCTGGCAACTGGCGGCCCACCAGGTTGCGATCGCCTGCGTATTGTTCGCCGCAAGCGAAACGTTCCAGATCCAGCTTCAGGGCATGCAACTCGTTCCCTTGCAGTTCGTGAAAATGATTCCCAACCTGCTGACAATCATCGCACTGGCCGGCGAAGTCGGACGGGCCGTACCGCCCGCCGCGCCGGGAAAGCCGACCATATAACGTGACCGTCCAATCGGGCGTCGCCGAGACGCTGGCATCGCCGGTCGTACGTGTCTTCCTCATCCTCATCGGCGCGTCGCTGCTGTTTGTCCTCGGCCGCGAGCTGAAGAAGATCCCGCCCAAGCTGATGGTGCTGATGGCCGTGGCCTTCATGGACATGGTCGGCCTGCTGATGATCGTCCCGCTCCTGCCGTTCTACGTGCAGAAGCTGGGCGGCGAGGGCGTGAACTTCATCGGTATGCACCTCGGTATCGGCATCCTGTCGGGTATCGTGGCCTCGGCGTTCACGCTGGCGCAGCTCGTCAGCTCGCCGATGTGGGGGCGGTTCTCGGACAAGTTCGGCCGCCGGCCGGCGTTGCTCATCGCGCTCAGTGCCGCGGGCGTCGCCTACCTCGTGTTCGGGTTCGCACAATCGCTCTGGCTGCTCGTGCTGTCGCGGATCGTGCAGGGCGCCGGGGGCGGGACGGTTGGCGTGATCCAGGCGTACGTGGCCGACACCACCGAACCCGAAAATCGCGCGCGAAACCTCGGCTGGCTGTCCGCGGCCACCAATCTTGGCGTCGCGTTAGGTCCGGTGGTCGGTGCCTTTGCGGTCGTCCTCGGCCGGAGGGACCTCGTACCGGGAAGCGCGCAGCTCCGCATGGGCGAGGCCGCCCCTGGTATCGTCGCGGCAGTGCTCTGCGGCATCACGATCCTCTTCGCGTGGAAGTACCTGAAGGAATCGAAGACGCAGCAGCATCAGGAATCGGAACGCCGCCGGCCCCGTGACGCCGTCCTGCGGGTGATCACGCATTCGTCGGAGCCGTCGTCGCGGCTCATCTGGATCTACGCCATCGCGATCGGCGCCTTTCAGGGCACGTTTCCGGTCCTGCCGCTCTTCCTGAACATCAAGTTCGCGATCACCGAGGAGACGATCGGGTACTTCTTCATGTACATCGGAAGTATCTCGGTCTTCGCGCGCGTGCTGCTCCTGGGGAAGCTGGTCGACCGGATGGGTGAGGCGAGGCTGTCACGTTTCGGCCTGGTGCTGCTCGCGCTGGGGTTGCTGACCATGCCACTCGCGCCGAACCTGTTCTTCCTGGCGCTGTCGGTGGCCATGCTGCCGTTAGGCACGGCGTTCACATTCCCCTGTGTGACGGCGCTGCTGTCGCGGGTGATCAATCCCGCGGACCGTGGCCTGTACATGGGACTGCAGCAGAGTTACGGCGGCGTGTCGCGCATCATCGCGCCGCTCTGGGCCGGGTTTGCGTTCGACACACTGGGGAATGGCGTGCCGTTCTTCACCGCCGCTGCATTCGTGCTCGGTACCATCTCCCTCGGGCTCGGGCTCGACCAGTAC
>CBIHMX010000429.1:0-3190 GCA_966211115.1 uncultured Gemmatimonadaceae bacterium
TCATCGAGCTTGCCGTCAATGACCGGAGCTGTGGTGACGACGGCCGCGGTCCCAAGCACCTGCGCCGGCAGCTCGCTTCCATACGTACCGGCGGCGTTGCGAAAGTGTGGGGGATGGCGGACCAAGTTGTCACGCTGACATTGTCTGCAGAACAACGGTCCGGAGGGTTCGTACGTCGAAGCCACTGCCTGAATGACCGGTCAGCCGATCGACCGCGTACACTTTCTGGATGAGCAGCGGCGCAATCGGCGCCGCAGCCGCCGGTTCGTTGCCTTTGCCGTCGTTGCCGTCGCGATCTCCGGCATCCCGCTCTGCGTACTGTTTGCACCCCTGGTGTTCGGCATCGCGCTCGTCGTCATGCACATTGCCGACATGATCGCGCCTGTGGCGCCCCCGGCCTGGGAGGCGTTGCGCGACATCGTCCACGCGCTTCCTGACCTCTGGTCCTTTGTCCGGGGTCGTCCGGCCGACGTCGACTGGAGGATGATCGCGTTTGTCTACGTGGTGCCGGGTTCCGCGGTGATGCTCGTGGTCTGGCCATTCATCCTCGCGCTATCGCGTCGCGCGGGCGCCGGCACCATGCTCGAACTCCTTTCATCGAGGAGCGCTGACGTCAACATCCCGGTCGAACGCCAGCTCTCCAACGTGGTCGAGGAAATGGCCATCGCCGCCGGCGTGCAGCCGCCGAGGGTGCGGATCATCGAATCGAAAGCGGTCAATGCGGTGGCTGTCGGGCTCACGGTCGATGACGCGACGATCCTGGTGACGCGGGGATTCCTCCAGAAACTCGACCGCGATGAACGGCAGGCGATTGTCGCCCATCTCGTCGGTTCAGTGGGGAACGGTGACCTTGGCATCGGCGCGACGATCCTGTCGGTATTCGCCACGTGGGGGCTCATCGCGCTGCTGCTCGAAGCGCCAATCAGCGTGCGCCGGCGTCACGAACTTCGCCGGCTCTTCCGGTTGGCGATGGCAGCCGGGCGTGGCCGGCTGGATCCCGCGCAGGCGCGTGAAGGGTTCACGATACTGCTGGCCGGCTCGGCGTTCGACATGAGCATGATCGAAGACATCGAGGCAATCGAGCCGAGGTCGCCGATGCACGGCTGCCTGGTGATCCTGCTGCAGGTCCCGCTGATTGCCGTGCGGGGCCTCTCGTCGATGGCGGGAAGGACGACCGTGGCGTTATGCGCCGCCCTCGGGCTCGGGCCGTGGCTGGCCGCAATGTGGCGCGCCCGGCGCCGGCTGGCGGATGCGTCGGCGGTGCAGCTCACCCGCAACCCGACGGCACTCGCCCGCGCGGTCCGAACGCTGGCGGCGAGTGACGTCGAAGTCCCTGGCGGATGGGTGGCCTACTTCCTCTTTCCGGTCTGGAAGCCCGTCACCGAGGCGGACATGAGCCGCACCGAGGCCGCGGCCAACATCATCGGGATGCGGCTGGACCCGGATCCGCGCGTGGAGGACATCGTGGCGTTAGGCGCGATGCTCGACACCGACGTCCGGCAACCGGGATGGCGTACGCGTCTCCAGCGCATGGGCAGCGCGAAGGACGTGGGCCTGTTCGCCTTCTGGGCCGTCGCCGCCATCATGGTGACCCTGGTGCTGGTCGCGATCACGCTGGCCGCCGCCTCGCTGGTCCTGATGGCGATCTGGCACCTCGGCCGCTGGATCAATCCGCGTCGTTAGGGTTCGCGGGCGACGGCCACCACCAGCCGGATCAGCGCGTCGACGTCCCGCAGGTCGAGCACTTCGGCCGGGCCGTGCGAATAGCGCCCCGGCCAGGAGAGCCCGATGTTGACCGGACCCCAGACCTGGATCGCCGAGCCGTCAGTGCTGCCGAAGGTCGTCCCGACCTGGAGCGGAATGTTGCGGGTGCGGGCGATGCGGATGATGCGGTCGCGCTCCGCGCGCGGTACCAGGCTGGCGTTGTCCAGCCCGCGCAACACGGCGCCGCTGCCTAACGGCAGGTGGGCGAAGTGCGGCGATTCCTTCGGCGTGTCGCTCGAGACGAAGGTGTCCACGCTGTAGACGCGACGCAGGTTGCGGCCATGGGTGTCGCCGAAGAACCGGGCGCCGTTCAGTCCCCCTTCCTCCTGCACGGACCAGACGAAGATCACCTTGTGGGCGAGCGAGTCGGGGTTGATCCGCCGGATCGCAAACAGCAGTGCGGCGGTACCGGTCCGGTCATCGCTTCCGCGCCCGGTGATCCGCGAGCCGAGCAGCCGGTCCGCGCGCTTGTACGACGTGATGCTCTGGCCAACGCGCGCGCCGCGCGCCACCAGCGTCGCCGAGTCGGTGCCGAACCACACGGTCAGCGCGCCCGGCGACCGCGTGCGTCCGGAATCGCGTGGTACGAACACGCCTCGAAGGGGCGGGGCGCCAGTTATGTGCAGGTACGCCGGCGTGCTCTCCCATGAGGGAATGACCACGCCTCCGCGCGATCGAAGGGTCACCGTGCCGTCGCCGCGAATCGAGGCGACCTCGAACCCCACTTCATCCATGTGCGCGATGAACGCCACGGAATCGCGATCCGGTCCCATCGAGACGATGACGTTGCCTATCGAGTCTACGATAGCGCGCGTGCGGGCCCAGGTTGGTAGGGCAGCGAGGACCGCTTCACGGACCGGACCCTCGTGGCCGGCAACGCCCGGCAGGTCGGAGAGTGTCATCCACTGCCGCTCGATCTCGCCCTCGGTACCGGCTCGACGCCGGAGCACGCGCGCGGTATCCACGCCAGGAGTCGGCCAGTTGGCTGGAGGTTGCGCGGTGAGGCCCGCCGCCGAGGCGACCTGCTGGAACAGGTCACGGATCGCGTCGCGGTCGATGACTTCGACCGTCGATCGCGCATAACGAACGCGCGGCGTCACGATGCGAATGCTGTCGACACCAGTGGCGCCACGCGGTGGCGCGTTCCCGCGTCCACCGCCGCGTCCTCCACGTCCCCGCGACGCGGATTCCCCCTCCTCGATGCCGTCGACGATCATCGTCAGCAACGCCGGCCGTTCAACGCCGGTCATCACTCGCGACAGTCCGAGCCAGCTGTAGCTCTTCTGCGCGCTGATGACAAAGATCCTTTCACCACCAGATGGCTCGGCGAGCGACGCGACGGTTACCATCGCGGCGCACCCCGCACGCGCCTGGCGTGACCTCCGTCAGCGTCGGTGGATCAGAAGTTGATGCTGCGTCCGTCGAC
>CBIHMX010000430.1:0-3183 GCA_966211115.1 uncultured Gemmatimonadaceae bacterium
GCTAAACCTCGCGTCATCCGTTGGGCGGACGGGAAACCAATCAGGACGCGGATGCCGCCAAAACACGCGAATTGCGCGAATCTTCCTGGTTTTGTTCGCGGAATCCGCCACATTCGCGTCATCCGCGACTACGTGGTTTCTGGGGCAACTGGGCACCTTTCCACAACTGCTTCAGCGTCCGCGAGGTCCGTCATCATGGGGCGGCTACCCCTGATCATCGGCCAGCGGAGGGTAGTGGCGTCCGGCGAAGCGCTGCGATCTCGCCGAGCAACTGTCAGGCGTCACGAGGGAGCAATCGTGGTGCACCCTTGATGTCGATCGCTCCGAAGTGGCGCAGGTCGAATGTCGCGATGAACGGCGCCCGGAGCCGTTCGGCAACCGCGACCACCGTCGCGTCAACCAGCCCAATCTTGAGGCTGCGATACCGATCGGTGAGCTCGCGAGCCCGCTCGATGTCGGATTCGCGTCCCCACTCGATGTTGTAGCTCCCGGCCGCCAGATCACGGACGAACGCGCGTTCCGTGGCCGCGCCGACGTAGGTGAGGAGCAGATAGTCCACTTCGGCGAGTATCGCCCACGGGAGCACCCAGTCATCGGGCCGCTCATCGTACAGCGCAATCATCTCATCGTGATGGGAATCATCGGCGTCGATGAGTGCCAGGATCGCGCCGGTGTCGGCGATGATCACTCGTCTCCCAGTCCCGCGAGGAGTTCTTCGGCTCGCTCTGACAGATCGCCGCGCCCACTCCGACCGGCGGCAATGGTTTTTGGGCGCTTCGCGCTGCGGCCTGTGACGTACACCGCGACGGCTTCGCGCACGAGGTCCGCGGTGGAGCGTCCATCGGCGCGTGCCATCGCTTTCAGCTTGCGGTAGTCAGCGGCCGTGAGATAGACCGTTGTCTTTGTGGTCTCGGACATCGTTGGGGGTCCATATATGGTTACCATATATGGTATATGAACAGCCATCGCGAGGCAAGCCGGGTACTGCCGTCTACGCACGCCTCGCGATGCAGGTTGTCTGAGGTCAGCCACGGCCGAAAACGTCGACCAGTGCGACGTCCAACGATGCACTGGTGTCAGGTAGGCTCCACGTCAACCGATCTTTCGTGGTGAATTCTGTACCGTCGGCGCGGACGACCGTGGTCAGCCACTAACTGTCGAGCAGGACGGCGACGGCTTTGAGCCGCTCGACTCGCGAGAAGATCACCTGCAACATGGCGGTGATCGGCACCGCGAGCAGCGTCCCCACCGGTCCCCAGACCCAGCCCCAGTACAGGAGGCTCACGAAGATCGCGACCGGGTTGAGGGGCAGGCTTTTCCCGAGCAGGTACGGCGTCACGAGGTTGCCCTCGAGGAGGTTGATCGCGACGCAACCTCCCATGGCGATCAGCACCCGGCCCGTCTCCTCGAATGCCGCGAAAGCGGCCAGCCCCACCACCGCCGTCGTCACCACGGCGCCAGCGTACGGGATGAAGTTGAGCAGGAAGGCGACGCCGCCGAGCAGCAGCGCGTTAGGCATGCCGACCAGCGCCAGGAATCCCCAGGTGGTCAGGCCCACACCAAGGCTCGTCAGGGTGTTGAGGAGGAGATACCGCGACATCTGCACCTGGATTTCGGTGAGCAATTCCTCGACGTTGCGAGCGCCGTCCCGCGTGCCGATGAGCTTTGCTACCTTGACGCGGAACACGGGCAACATCGCCAGCAGAAAGTAGGTCAGGAACACGACCGTGATCACGGTCGCCGCGATCTCGGCGGTCTGCGTGGATATCCGCTCCATGAGTCCCGGTGACTTGATCTGGACGGCCGGTGGCTGTGTTCCGGCGGGTTCAGTCGCTTCTTCAACTCGGTCCGCCGCGCGTTGCAAGGGCCGCAGTATTCGCCGAACCTTCGTCTGGACCTGACGCAATGTCTCGGGCGCCTCGTCGACCCACGCGATCGTCGGCCCCGCTAGCTTCACACCGGAAGCAACGATCGCGCCGAGTGCTCCGAAGACCACCACCGCCGCGCCCGCGGCGGAAGGAATTCCCCATTTTCGCAAGGCGCGTACTGGTGAATCGAGCAGGAGCGCGAACAGACATGCGAGTGCGACCGGAAGGAGCAGTCCTGCGCCGAGGTGGAGGGCGGCCGTCAGGACGATCAGGACGATTCCGGTGAGCAAGGCAGTCTCTACAGACCGGCCCTGCCATTGGTCTTTCGTGGCCACGCCATATCTCCATTGCCTGAGTCGGAAATAGAGACTGGTACGCTGTGCATGCGCGGCCGATCCGCCGAGCGCGACTGTCTGGCCTATTGCCGGGGACCATCGAACGCGTTTCCACGTACTGATTTCATGACGCAATCCGTCATGACGAACGCGCGCGCGGCTTTCGATATCGCGCGCGATGCCGCCGACCTGTGGTTATCTCGTAACGCGTTCCAGCACGCTGGAGCGCTCGGGTTCTACACGCTGTTCTCGATGGCGCCGATGCTCATCATCCTCACCACCATCGTGGGCGCGGTCTACGGCGAACAAGCCGCGAGCGGTGAGCTGACGGGCCAGATCACCAACCTGCTGGGGGCCCAGGCCGCCGAAGCCGTGACGGAAGCGATGCGCCGCTCTCGCACCGAGGAGGCGGGACTGTTGCCCACAATCCTCGGCGTTGGCGCCTTGCTGTTCGGCGCTACGACGGTTTTCGCGCAAATGCAGACCTCCCTCAACGCATTCTGGGGTGTTCGAGCCAAGCCGTCCCGGAGCGGGATCCTGAAGTTCATGCGCTCGCGCCTCGTCTCTCTGAGCCTGGTGATTATTCTCGGCTTTCTGCTGCTCGTCTCGTTCGCCGCCACGGTGGCCCTGTCGGCAATCCTCGAATATGCCAATGAACAGGTCCCGATTCCGGCGATTGTGGTCAGCGCGTTCGACATCGTGACATCGTTAGGAATCGCCACGCTGCTGTTCGCGACCATTTTCAAGGTGCTTCCCGATGTGGACCTCCAGTGGAACGACACCTGGCGGGGCGCCTTCTTCACGGCGGTACTGTTCGTCATCGGGCAATACCTCATTTCGTGGTACCTGACGAAAGCAGCACCGGGATCACCGTACGGCGCCGCCGGCGCGCTCGTCGTCATCCTGCTCTGGGTCTACTACTCGGCGCTCATCCTGTTCATCGGCGCCGCCCTCACGCGCGCGTGGATCCGTCACAACGG
>CBIHMX010000431.1:0-3181 GCA_966211115.1 uncultured Gemmatimonadaceae bacterium
CCATGCCCTAGAGTGGACTATTTCCATGCTTCTTCTTCGGATTCGTGTCGCGCTTGCCCGCGAGCGCGTCGAGCGAGTCGATGAGCCGTGGGCGGGTGTCGCGCGGGTCGATGATGTCGTCGACGAATCCGTGCGCGGCCGCGACATACGGATTGGCGAACTTCTCCGAGTATTCCGCCACACGCTGGTCGAGCGCGGCCGCCGGATCGTCCGCTTCGGCAATTTCCTTCCGGAACAGAATCTCCACCGCGCCCTTGGGGCCCATCACCGCGATCTCGGCGGTCGGCCAGGCGAGGTTGACGTCGCCGCGGATGTGCTTGGAGCTCATGACGTCGTACGCGCCGCCGTATGCCTTACGAGTGATGACGGTGAGCTTGGGCACGGTCGCCTCACAGAAGGCAAAGAGCAGCTTGGCGCCGTGGCGGATGATCCCACCGTGCTCCTGGGCGACGCCCGGCAGGAATCCGGGAACGTCCTCGAACGTCACCAGCGGAATATTGAACGCGTCGCAAAAACGGACGAACCGCGCCGCCTTCACCGATGCGTTGATGTCGAGCACACCGGCCAGTACCGCCGGCTGGTTGGCGACGATCCCGATGCTGTGGCCGCCAAGGTGGGCAAAGCCGCAGAGGATGTTGGCCGCGAAGTCCGGCTGGATCTCGAAAAATTCGGTGTCATCGACGATGCGCCTGATGACATCGTGCATGTCATAGGGCTTGTTGGCGTGGTCGGGGACGATGTCGAGCACCGCCTCGTCGCGCCGGTCGCGGGGATCGGTGCCGGCGCCGCGCGGCGCATCGGCGAGGTTGTTCTGGGGGATATAGCGAAACAGGTCGCGGACCTTCTGCAGGCAGGCCGTTTCCGAATCGCAGGCCAGATGCGCCACGCCCGAGGTGCCGGCATGGGTATCGGCGCCGCCCAGTGCCTCCATCGTTACGTCCTCGTGGGTCACGGTCTTCACCACGTTAGGTCCGGTCACGAACATGTACGACGTGCCCCGCACCATGAACACGAAATCAGTGATGGCCGGCGAATAGACCGCGCCTCCAGCACACGGCCCGAGGATGGCCGAAATCGGGGGTACGACCCCCGACGCCAGCGTATAGCGCAGGAAGATGTCCGCGTAGCCACCTAACGATGCGACGCCTTCCTGGATCCGGGCGCCGCCCGAGTCGTTCAGCCCGATGACCGGGGCCCCGTTACGGACGGCGTGGTCCATGATCTTGCAGACCTTGGCGGCGACGGTCTCCGACAGCGACCCGCCCAACACCGTGAAATCCTGGGAGAAGACGTAGACGAGACGGCCATCGATCCGTCCATGGCCAGTGACCACCCCATCCCCATACACCTTCTGCTGGTCCAGACCGAAATCGGTGCTGCGGTGGGTCACGAATCGGTCGGTTTCGACGAACGATCCCTCGTCCAGGAGCAGGTCGATCCGCTCACGCGCGGAGAGCTTGCCCTTGGCATGCTGGGCGGCAAGACGAGTCTCGCCGCCGCCCTGTTCCGCCTCCGCGGCGCGCCGGCCGAGCAGGTCCAGCTTGTCGCGCATGGTCATGGCGGCGAAAGGTATCGTTGGAGTTGGAGAGTTGAAGAGTTGGAGGTTGAAGAAGTTGGGGAGTTGGAGAGTTGAAGAGTTGACGAGGGACTGATTTTCGGTTTGATCGTCAATTCAGGCGGGACCTGACATCCGCGTCACTGGCCATCTGCCATCCGAGTCCAGCTCTCCCTAGCTTCTCCCCGAATGGCAGTCCCCGCTACCAAATCCAGCTCGCGTCCGAGGTTCTGGCGCGTTTCTCCGCTCCGCCTGCAACTCCTGGCGGTGGTGGCGATTTCGTTCTTTCCGCTCACGCTGCTGGTCGTCAGGCTCGCCAACGATGAGCGCAACGCAACCACGCTGCGGGAGCGGGATGCGGCGCTGCGCCTGCTCGACGTGGCACTCGCCGAGCACCGGGACCTCATGCGTGCCGGCAGCGAGTTGCTGCGTCACCTGCCCGGCATGCCGGACATTTCCGGCGGCGACCCCGTGGCATGCAGCCGTTCACTGCGCGAAATGCTGGGCACCTATGCCAGCTTCACGAACGCGGCCAGGATCACCCCGGACCTCAGGGTTGACTGCAGTGCGACGCTCACCGGCAGCCTGCTCGACGTATCCACGTCACCGGCGATTGCCCTGGCTGCCAGTATCGGCTCACCGGTCCAGGGATGGATTCGTTCGAGTACGACCGGGGAACCACAGGCCACCATCGTGGAACCGGTCAAGGACGGCGAAGGCAGGATTCGCTATTTCCTGGCCATCGAAGCAGAGCTGAACTGGTTTGCCCACCTCGCGCTGGCTATTCCACGTGAACCGGGCGCCATGGCCGCCATCGTCGACTCGAGCGGGTTCTTCGTCGCGCTCCAACCCGATGTCGAGAATTTCGCCGGCGCCCGGCACGAGTCGAACGAGACGTTTCGCGCCATGCTCGGCCGCGATAGCGGCTTCGTCGAAGGTGTAGGGCTCGACAGCATTCACCGGTATTACGCGTTCCGGCACCTTCCGTCCGACAATTCTGCGCCGGTGCTGTTGACGGTCGGCCTGCCCACCGAGGTGCTGTACGCGGACGCCAACCGACACCTGCAGACGTACCTTGGCCTCCTCGCGCTGATGCTCGGGCTGACGCTGGCGATGGCGTGGCTGGCCGCGGACCTGTTTGTCATTCGCGACGTGAAAGCGCTGCTCGGCGCGACGGAGCGACTGGCGGATGGCGACCTGTCGTCACGCGCGCCGACGCCCCAGTCGAAGGGTGAGCTCAGCGACCTGGCGCAGCGCTTCAATGACCTGGCGCGACGCCTCGAGGATCGCCGCCGCGAATTCGTGCTGCTCGGCGATTCGTCGCCCGACGCGATCGCCCGGGTGAACCCGCATCTCGAGATCGAATGGGCGAACGCGGCGTTGCGGACGCAGTTAGGCACCACGACGGACGATATTACGGGGTGCCAGCTGGACGAGCTGCCGCTGGAACCGACGCTCAATACCGCGGTGACGCAGCAGGTACGGGAGGTTTTTGCGACTGGGCGCCGGCGCGAGAGCGAACACTTCGTGGCGTCAGCCAGCGGCGATACCTGGATCGACCTTCGCGTCACGCCCGAGCGCAACGCTGCCGGCGAGGTCACGCATGCGATGGTCATTGCCCGGGAC
>CBIHMX010000432.1:0-3180 GCA_966211115.1 uncultured Gemmatimonadaceae bacterium
GGCCGTGGCCTCGTGATTGACGTGCGCCCCGCCCACCGGTTCGGGCACGATTTCGTCGATCACCTTGAGGTCCTGCAGCTCCGGGGACGTGATGCGCAGCGCCGTGGCAGCCCGTTCGCGCATCTCGATGCTCTTGCCGTCCTTCCAGAGGATGGCCGCGCACCCTTCGGCCGTGATGACCGAATAGACCGCGTTCTCGAGCATCAGCACGCGGTCCGCCACACCTAACGCGAGCGCGCCGCCGGATCCGCCCTCGCCGATGACCGTGGCGATGAGCGGCACCTGCAGCCGGCTCATCTCGAACAGGTTCCGGGCGATGGCCTCGGACTGGCCACGTTCCTCGGCGCCAAGGCCCGCCCACGCGCCCGGCGTGTCGATCAACGTGAACACGGGGACGTGGAATTTTTCCGCCAGCTTCATGAGCCGCAGCGCTTTTCGGTATCCCTCGGGATGCGGCATCCCGAAGTTGCGACGCAGGTTTTCCTTCGTGTCGCGACCTCGCTGGTGACCCATCACCATGACCGTTTCGCCCTCGAGTCGCGCCCAGCCACCCACGATGGCGGCGTCCTCGCGGAAGAGCCGGTCGCCCGCCAGCTCGATGAAGTCGGTGAAGCAGAGCCGGATGTAGTCGAGGGTGAACGGTCGCTTTGCGCTTCGCGCCACCTGCAGCCGCTGGAGCGGCGACAGGTTGCGGTACACTTCCTGGCGCAACGCCGTGAGCTTCTTCTCGAGTGGTGCGATCTCTTCGTCGACCGTGAGCTGCTGGTCGCCGGCGAGCTTCTTCAGCTCATCGATCTGCTTCTCGAGTTCGAAGATCGGCTTTTCGAACTCGAGCGTCGGAGTGGATGCCATCGTCAGGCGACCCTGACCAGCTTGACCCGGCCGGGCCCGAGCAGTGCCCGCAGCTCGGCCAGGGCGGCGCCGTTGGCGGCCACCTTGATACTCCGCGACCGCAGTCGCGCCGCGCGACCGTTTTCATCCTTCCATCGCACTTCGAGGGGCGCCGAACCGGGGTGCGCGTCGAGAACCGCCCGCACGTCCTTGAAGACGTCAGGCAGCAACTCGGCGGCGACCGATGAGTCGTCGGCTGATGACCGGGAGGGCGCCAGTTCGATCGATACCGCTACCTGGCCACTCACCCGTAGCTCCTCGAAGCGCTGAACCGTTTCGACAATGAAGGTGGGGTTGTCGCCGCCCTGATCTCTGCGGGAATATCCGCCCTTGATCAGCATGGGCACGTCCGTCAGCACCCGGTGAGCCAGGGCGGCCCAAGCTTCCGGGAAGACGAGTATCTCCGAAGATCCGGAGAAATCCTCCACTGTCAACCGGGCGAACTCCGCCCCAGTTCGCTTGGAGACCTGCTTCTTGAACGCCGTTACCACGGCGCCGATTGACACAGCCCCTTCGCTCCAGGTGCCAAGCTGCGCAACCGTATGGGATGCAAAGAGCTCGGCTTCTGCCCGGAACGGCTCCAGCGGGTGTCCGGAGATATAGAAGCCAAGGATCTCTTTCTCGCGCGTGAGCCTCTCGCTTTCGGTCAACGGAGCGAGGTTAGGCAGGAGCTGGTTCCTGTCGGCTACCCGACCATCGCCCTCGGCCATCTCCACCAGCCCGCCGAACAGCGAAGCCTGACCCGCCTCCCGCTCTTCGGCCTTGAGCGACGCTTCCTGGATGGCCGTGTCGAGCACCGCAAGGAGTTGCGCGCGATGACCCGGAAGGCTGTCGAGCGCTCCCGAGTGAATGAGCGCTTCGAACACCCTCTTGTTGCACAGCCGGAGGTCGACTCGCTCGGCGAGATCGTACAGGCTTTCGAACGGCTTCTCCTGTCGCGCGGTGAGGATCGAATCGATCGCGCCACGGCCGACATTGCGAATCGCCCCCAGCCCGAAGCGCATCTTCTGGTCGCTGATGACCGTGAACTTGTAGCCCGACTCGTTCACGTCAGGCGGCAGCACTTCGAGTCCCAGTTCGCGCGACTCGTTGATGAACTTGACCACGCTGTCGGTGTCGCCGATCGCCGATGACAACAGCGCCGCCATGAAGTCGGCCGGATGATGGCACTTCAGCCAGGCGGTGTGCAGCGAAATGATCGAGTACGCGACCGAGTGCGACTTGTTGAAGCCGTAGCGGCCGAACGTCTCGATCTGTGCCGCCAGTTCCTCGATGACGCGCTGGTTGTAGCCACGGGCGATCGCCTTTTCGATGAACTTGCCCAGCTCCTGCTGGATCAGGTCCTTGTCCTTCTTGCCGACCGCCTTGCGAAGCATATCGGCTTCGGCGAGCGAGATGCCCGCCAGGACCTGCGCGATGCGCATCACCTGTTCCTGGTAGGTGATGACGCCGTAGGTCGCTTCGAGGATGGGCTGGAGTTCGGGCAGGGCGTAGGCGACCGCCTCTTCTCCGCGCTTCCGCCGCTGGTACACCCGATGCATCCCTGCATCCAGCGGACCGGGCCGCATCAGCGCGCTCGACGCCACGAGGTCGTCGAACCGGTCGCAACGCATGGCGCGCAGCATGTCCGTCGCTAGCGGCGACTCGAACTGAAACACGCCAACGGTGCGACCCAGGCGCAGCATGCGGTACGTCTCGGGGTCGGCGAGATCGACCTTGCTCAGGTCGGGCCTGACGCCGGTACGACTCTGGATCGACTCGAGCGTATCATGAATGACAGTAAGAGTCGTTAGGCCGAGGAAGTCCATCTTGAGCATCCCCGACTGCTCGAGCGCCGTCATGTCGTACTGCGTCACGATGACCCGGGAATCGGCCGCCCCGTTCGATTCCCGAGTCCCCATTCCCGATTCCCGTTTTGTCTTCAGTTCCTGCGTCATCACCGGCACGTATTCGTCCAGCGGACCGGGGGCGATGACGACGCCGGCCGCGTGAACACCGGTATGCCGCGACAGTCCCTCGAGCTCGACGGCGTAATCGAGCAACCGCCGATGCCGTTCGTCGTCGCGGTACAGCTTCGCGATCTCGGGGATCTTCTCGACGGCCTCTTTCACCGACAGCGAGAAGTTTGGCTGGTTGGGAATCAGCTTTGCCAGCGCATCCGTCTCGGCCGGCGTGAAGCCGAGCACGCGGCCCACGTCCTTCACCGCCGCGCGCGACTTCAGCGTCCCGAACGTGACGATCTGCCCGACGGCGTCCTTTCCGTATTTCTCGCGGACGTAGTCGATGACC
>CBIHMX010000433.1:0-3178 GCA_966211115.1 uncultured Gemmatimonadaceae bacterium
ATCAGCAGGTTGGCTACGTTGACGCACGCGAGAGCTGGCAGTCCGCGCGGCACTGGGTGCGTCGCGCGCACGGCTGACTCGTCAGGCCTTTCTCGAGAGCACGATCCTGGCGCTGATCGGCGCCGGGGCCGCCGTCGGTGTCGGACTGGTCGGGATGCGACTCCTCGCTGCATTTGCCCTGCCCGGTGGCGTGGCACTGGAACAACTCGGCCTCGGGCTCAACTGGCGTGTACTCGCGTTCACGGCCGCGGCGGCGTCAGGCGCGGCGTTCACCTTCGGCTTGCTGCCCGCGCTTCGTGCCGGCCAGGCGGGAACATCCGCGATGCTCCGCGGCCATGGCGGGAATACCACGCGAGGTGCGCGCGGTGTCCTGGTGGTAGCACAGGCAGCGATCTCGGTTGCACTCCTCGTTGGGGCGGGGCTGTTCATTCGCAGCTTGCAGGCCGGGTTGGCGACCGACCTCGGCATGGATCCTCGCGGACTCGCGGCCGTTACCGTCGACCTCAGTCTCTACGGCTACACGCCGGAGCGACGCCGGGCGTTCTATCGCAACGCCGTCGACAGGGCGCGTGCACTGCCTGGTGTGGAGTCGGCCGCCATCGGCACACAGGTGCCGCTCGCGCGTCTCAACCGCCTTCCAATGACGCCGATTGCGGCTCGGGACGGGGCGCAATCGAGAGTCAGCGTCGGGTTCATCAATGTTTCTCCGGAGTATTTCGCCGTGGTCGGCGTCCCGCTCGTCCGCGGCCGGAACTTCACCGCCGGCGACGACGCGAATGCGCCGCGCGTGGCGATCGTCAATGAATCGGCCGCCAGGCAACTGGCGCCCGGGACGGACATCATCTCGCGGGAAGTCAGGATGCTCGGCACTATCCGGTATACCATCGTGGGGATCGTGGCCGACACGAAGTACGCATCGGTTCGGGATTCGGCGGTGCCGGCCATGTTCACGCCCGTAGCGCAGCCGACCGGAATGGCAGCGAGCCTGATCGTTCGCGCCGGCAACGCGCGAGCGATCCTGCCGTCGCTCACACAACTGGTGCGCGAGATGGATCCGGACCTTCCCGTGCGGGACGTGCGCGTGGTGTCGAACCAGATCAATGCCGCGCTGATGCCGCAGCGTTTCGGCGCGACCCTGCTTGGAGTCCTTGCACTGGTCGCGTTATGCATCTCGACGGTCGGCATCTACAGTGTGGTGGCCTATGGCGTGTCGCAGCGAACGAAGGAACTCGGAATCCGTATCGCTCTGGGCGCCAACCGGCGGCACATCGTGCGGGTCGTGGCGATGCGCAGCGCGCTGGCGATCGGCGCGGGCATCGCCGTCGGCACCGCCGCCATCGGCCTGACGAGCCGTGGCCTGGAGCAGTTCCTGTACGGGGTCACGCGGCTCGACATAGTGGCGTTCGCGGCAGCGATTGCTGTGTTAGGCATCGCGGCGGCGGCCGCCTGCCTGGCGCCCGTTCGCAAGGCGCTGCGCGTCGATCCGATGGCGGTCATTCGGTCGGAGTGATTTCTGCCTCGGGAACGTCTCTTTTAGCGATGCGCGCACGATGGTGATTAGTGGCCATGGGACGCCGAGAACGCCAAGGTTGCGCACGTCAGGTGACTCTCCCTTGGCGCAACCAACAGCGGCGTCGAATGACTCAGAGCGGTGATAGCGTTAGATCCAGTCTCACGCCCTGTGAACTTTGACCGGACATATCCAACGGAATGGACTCGCGGCGGAATGGGTGTCGGTCCTCTGCTCCGGCCGCTGGCTTGACGTCGGGCATCGGAGGCTGCTACGTGAAGAGGCTCGTTCGGAGAACCTGCATGCACGCGCGTCAATTTCTCATCCCCCTGGCACTGCCGGTCCTGCTCGCCGCCAACACGCAAGGTGTCGTAGTCGAGCGGGTCACGCCGAACGACAATCGTACGGCTGCTGGCGTGATGCGCGATGGACTTCTCGAGATTCGGCTCGACGCGCGCCTCGCGATGTGGCATCCCGACGCCGAGGATGGACCAGGTGCACTCACCCCCGCGTTCGCGTCGGACGATGCGGCGCCCAGCATTCCCGGTCCTCTCGTGCGGGTGCCCGCCGGTACGACCGTTCGGGTGATGCTGCGGAACTCCCTCGCCGACACGATGCGCGTTCAAGGGCTGCACGATCGAACGTCGCCCGCCGCGGACGCCGCGCCGGTTGTCCTCGCGCCCGGTGCCACACAGACGTTGACGATGCGCCTCGACGAGCCCGGCACCTACTTCTATTGGGGCACGACGACTCGCCGCGCGCTCAACTTCCGTACGCTCGAGGATGCGCAGCTCACGGGCGCAATTGTCGTGGACGGCGCCGGCGAGCCGCAGCCGGACCGCATCTTCGTGCTCGGCATGTGGACCGACACCGTCCACCGCGCCGGGGTGCACCGGCGCCGCGTGCTGGGGGTGGTAAACGGCCGGTCGTGGCCGCATACCGAGCGCCTCGACCACACGGTCGGCGACACCGTGCGCTGGCGCGTGATCAATGCGTCGGGCGATTTGCACCCGATGCATCTCCACGGCTTCTACTTTCGCGTGGACGCGCGCGGTGACGGTCGCCGGGACACTGTCTTTGCTCCCTCGGCTCGACCGATGGCAGTGACGGAGAGCATGGGCAGCGGTGCCACGATGCGGCTGACATGGATCCCGGAGCGCGCCGGTAACTGGCTTTTCCATTGCCATATCCCCGAGCACTTTGGTGCGCGCGGTCCGTTAGGCATGGAGCGTGCACCAGGCACAGCTCACGACCACGCAAAAGAAGGAATGAGCGGGCTCGTCACTGGCGTTCATGTGCGTCACGCGCCTGGCGCAGCGGCGGCGACTACGACCGCAACGGAGCGTCGCATTCGCCTGCTCGTGCGCGAGGGGACTGCCAGCACGCCTGACGAGCCATCCTTCACGTACTCTTTGCACGAAGGCGGCGCCGAGCCGCCGGTTCCGGGGCGAGCCATCGGGCCAACGATCGATCTTGTGCGCGGCGAACCTGCGCGGATCACCGTCGTGAACCGCTTGAAGGAGGCGACAGCAGTCCACTGGCACGGCATCGAACTCGAGAGCTACTTCGACGGCGTCCCGGGTTTCAGCGGCGAGGGCACGCGCGTGACGCCGTTGATCGCACCGGGGGATTCGTTCGTCGCGCACATGACGCCGCCGCGAGCGGGAA
>CBIHMX010000434.1:0-3178 GCA_966211115.1 uncultured Gemmatimonadaceae bacterium
GGCGGCGACACCGATTACCGTCGCGCGCGATTCGATCCCCGGCACACTCGTCCGGTTCGAGATGGTGAAGGTCCCGGGTCGGGAGCTGTGGATCGGACGCACCGAGGTGACATGGGACCTGTATGATGCGTTCGCGCTCTCCCGTCCCGATACGGCTGGCCAGTCCCTCGGCGCCGACGCGGTTGCGCGGCCGACTCGTCCCTACGGGGCGCCGGACTATGGCTGGGGGCATTCCGGCTTCCCCGTCATCAGCGTCGCCCACACGGCGGCAGAAGCCTTCTGCGAGTGGTTGTCCGCGAGGACGGGGAAGAAGTATCGTCTACCCACCGAAGCCGAATGGGAAAGTATCGCGATCCTGGCTGCCGAAGGCGTCGCCGTGCCTGACGTGGCGTGGCACGCTGGGAACGCGAGCTCGCAAACGCATGCCGTTGGAACAAAGCCGAGGGATGCGCTCGGCCTGCACGACTTGTTCGGCAATGCGGCGGAGTGGGTCACGGTGGACAGTGGCCGGCCGGTGGCACGTGGTGGTTCGTTTCGCGACGACGCGCAGTCGGTTGGCCCGTCGGCGCGAGCCGTTCGCAATGACTTATGGAATGAGCGAGATCCGCAAATTCCGCAAAGTCGCTGGTGGATGTCAGATGCACCGTTCGTCGGCTTCCGTATCGTGCGGGAGCCATGATCTGTTCGACATGCGAGGCGGCCAATGACTGACGACTCCCTGGGTGGTTTTTCGCGGCGCTCCTTCGTGAAAACAACGACGCTGGCGACCGCCGGCCTGGTGTTGCCAAAGACGCTATCAGCGATGAGTCGGGGCACTTCGGCCGAAGTCATCCGGGTCGGCCTGATTGGTTGCGGTGGTCGCGGGACCGGCGCGGCACGCGATTGCCTTCGCGCCGGCGGTAACGAGGTCGTGCTCGTGGCGATGGGCGACCTCTTTCCCGATCGGCTCGAGAGCGCGAAGTCGAACCTCGCCAAGGTGGCCAGCGAAAACGAGCAGGTCGCGAGGCAGTTCAAGGTCACGCCGGAAATGTCGTTCAGCGGGTTTGATGCCTACCAGAAGGTGCTCGCGACCGACATCGATCTCGTGATCCTGGCGACGCCACCGGGATTCCGGCCGCTGCACCTCGCCGCCGCCATCGCCGCGGGCAAACACGTGTTCATGGAAAAGCCGGTGGCTGTCGATGCCGCCGGCGTGCGGTCCGTGATTGCCAGCGCCGCGGCGGCGAAGGCAAAGTCGCTGGCGATCGTCGCCGGCACGCAACGCCGACATGATCCCGCGTATGTCGAAGTCATGCGCCGCGTGCACGACGGCGCGATCGGGGATATCACGGGCGGCCAGGTCTACTGGAACCAGGGCGGGCTCTGGAACGCGGCTCGTAAGGCAGACTGGAGCGACAGCGAGTGGCAGATCCGCAACTGGCTGTACTTCACCTGGCTTTCAGGTGACCACATCGTCGAGCAGCACATCCACAACATCGACGTCGCCAACTGGGCGATGGGCGCGCACCCGGTGCGCGCGATCGGCATCGGCGGCAGGCAGTGGCGGACGGATGGCGCCTATGGCCACATCTTCGATCACTTCGCGATCGACTTCGAGTACCCGAACGGCGCGCACGTCATGAGCATGTGCCGCCAGATCGACGGCACGGCGAACCACATCGGCGAACGGTTCGTCGGCACACGGGGAACGACCGACGGCAACACGCAGATCGCGGGGGCGCAAGCCTTCAAATGGGTAGGCGAACAAAAGAATCCCTACGTCGAGGAGCATGTCGACCTTCTCGCGAGCATCCGCGCCGGGAATCCGCTCAACGAAGGACAGCGGGTGGCCGAGAGCACGTTGAGCGCGATCATGGGGCGGGAGGCGGCGTACACCGGGCAAGCCATCGTGTGGGACGAGCTGCTCAAAGCGGCGCAGGACCTGACGCCACCGACGACGGGATTCGGTTCGCTGGCCGTTCCACCGGTGCCGATGCCGGGATCTACCAAGGTTGCGCGAAGCTGGAATGGCTGAGCAATCGCAACGATCGAAGTCCACTGTTCCAGGTGAACGCGACTCACTGCAGCGACGCGACTTCCTGAGATCGTCGCTCGCCGTGGGTGCTGCGCTTTCTCTCGGCGCCGTGGAAGCGTTAGGCGCGCACCAGGCGGCCGCCCGCAAGTTCCGGCTCGCTTATGCGCCGCACTTCGGCATGTTCCGGCAGCTCGCTGGTGAAGGGCTCGTTCGTGAGCTCGAGTTCATGGCCTCGGAAGGCTTCACCGCGCTCGAGGACAACGGGTTCAAGGCGCGGTCAGTAGCCGACCAGGAACTGATTGGCCGAACGCTCGCCCGGCTCAACATGCGGATGGGCGTGTTCGTTGCACACACCATTTCGTGGAATGAAGTGCACTTGGCCGGCGGCGACCCGGCGGTGCGTGACAAGTTCGTCGAAGAAGTACGCGAATCGGTCGACGTCGCCAAGCGCGTCAACGCAAAGTGGATGACCGTCGTGCCGGGGCATGTCGACCGGCGTCTCGACATGGCGTTCCAGACTGCGAACGTCATCGAAGCACTCCGGCGCGCGGCCGCTGTGCTCGAGCCGCACGGTCTCGTCATCGTCATCGAGCCGCTCAACACGCTGCGCGATCATCCTGGTCAGTTCCTTACCGGCTCACCGCAGGCGTTCGAGATTTGCCGCGCCGTGAACAGTCCATCGTGCAAGATTCTCTTCGACATCTACCACCAGCAGATCACCGAGGGAAACCTGATTCCCAACCTGAATGCGGCCTGGAGCGAAATCGCGTACATCCAGGTCGGCGACAACCCGGGTCGCCGCGAACCGGGCACTGGCGAGATCAACTATCGAAATGTCTTCCGCCACATCCACTCGAAGGGATTCCAGGGAATCGTCGGGATGGAGCACGGCAACTCGCGGCAAGGACGCGAGGGAGAGCGAGCGGTCATCGACGCCTACATCGAGGCGGATTCGTGGTGACAGCGACGCCATCGCTGCTGGAGCGCTGGGGCACATTCCTGTTCAAGTATCGCGACGCCGTTTTCCCGGCGGTGATTCTCGCGACCATTGTCCTCACGCGTCCCGTTTTTCCCGGAGGAAGCCGAACGGCTGACCTCTGGCTCGACCTGCTTGGAATCCTGGTCTGCGAGGCCGGCCAGGCGCTCCGCATAACGGTGATCGGT
>CBIHMX010000435.1:0-3177 GCA_966211115.1 uncultured Gemmatimonadaceae bacterium
CAAACATTCCTGGCGCCGTTGGCGATTGTCAGCGCCACATTGCCAGCGCTGGCGCAGCAACCGGCGACCGATGCAAAGCCACGCGTGCACGTCATCGCGACCGGCGGCACCATCTCCAACATGGGGAGTGATCCTCGACGCACGGGCGCGGAGCTGGTCTCCGGCATTCCGGGACTCGCCGATATTGCCAACGTCACGAGCGAGCAGTTCAGCAACGTGGCATCGGGCGCTGTCACGCAGGAGATGCTGCGCGACCTTGCACGCCGGATCCAGTCACTGTTCGCCGAATCGAACGCGCCCGCCGGTGTCATCGTGACGCATGGGACGGACACGATGGAAGAGACGGCGATGTTCCTCGATCTCACCGTCGGTGGTTGCTCGCCAGTCATCATCACCGGCGCGATGCGCCAGGCGAACTGGGTTGGCGCCGATGGTCCGGCCAACCTGCTCAACTCGGCGCGTGTCGCCGTTTCACCCGACGCTCGCGGGCGCGGTACGATGCTGCTCATGAACGACGAGATTTTTTTGGCCCGAGACGTAACGAAGTCGAACACGACGCGCCTCGACGCGTTTTCGGCGCCGGGTGCGGGCGTGGCAGGCGTTACCGATCCCGATGGCGTGTATTTCCAGTCACCAGCCCCGCAGGAATGCCCGAAGGCCGCGATCGAACTGGGTCGCATCGAAGCGTTCCCGCGTGTCGACATCGTGTACAGCTACATTGGCGCCGACAGCGCCGTCGTCGATGCGCTCGTCGCCGCGGGAGCAAAGGGACTGGTCGTTGCGGGCGTCGGCCGTGGCGGTACCACTCCGTCGCAGGGCCGCGCCCTTCGTCGTGCGACAGAGAAGGGCGTCATCGTGGTGACGAGCAATCGGACTGGCGCCGGTCGCGTCGGCCGCTCGTCGAATCCGGATGCCTTTCGTGACCTCCCCGAGGGCCGCGGTGCCATGATCGGCGCCGGCGACCTGAATCCGCAGAAGGCGCGCATGCTGCTTTCCCTTGCGCTGGCGACCGGGATGAAGCCGGCCGCCATCGCTTCCCTCATCAACGCCGTCCAATGAGCCTGTTCCGTCTGGCTGCGGTCGCCACGCTGGCGCCCGCTGCACTCTTCGCCCAGAACGACCCGCCGGGCAATCCCGCGATCCGTGCCGCGATGGACCGCATTCGTACCGACAACACGTGGACGGTCGAACAGCAGGTTTCCATCTGCGAGATTCCCGCTCCGCCGTTCATGGAAGAGCGCCGTGCCGCGGAGATGAAGCGGCGGTTCGAGGCGTTAGGCCTCCAGAACGTCCGCATCGATTCGATCGGCAATGTGATCGCCGAACGGCCCGGATCAGGTGGAGGGCCGGTCGTAGTCCTGGCGGCGCACCTCGATACGGTTTTTCCCGAGGAGACCGATGTCCGCGTCAAGCGCGACGGTGCGACGCTGCGCGGACCCGGCATTGGTGACGACTGCCGTGGACTGGCGGTCATTCTCGCCGTCGCGAAGGCGATGATGGCGTCGAACGTGCGCACCAACGGCACGGTGTATTTCGTCGCGAATGTTGGCGAAGAGGGCCCCGGAAACCTGCGGGGGGTGAAGCACCTGTTCGCCAAACCGCCGGCAAAGATCGACTACTTCATTTCCGTCGACGGCACCGGGCTCGGCCTAACGAGCCGAGCGGTCGGCAGCAACCGGTACAAGGTGTCGTTCAAGGGGCCGGGCGGGCATAGCTACGGCGCGTTCGGCATGCCGAGCCCGATCCACGCGCTCGGCCGCGCGATTGCGAAGATTTCCGCGATCCAGGTGCCGCGTTCCCCAAAGACGACGTTCAACGTCGGGATCGTCGAAGGCGGGACGTCAGTCAACACGATTTCACCGCTGGGTTCGATGGACGTGGACTTGCGGTCGGAGTCGCCCGATGAACTGGCGAAGCTCGACGCGTCGTTCCGGAAGGCCGTCGACGAGGCGCTGGCGGAGGAAAACGCGCGCTGGCCGCAATCGCGCGTGAAGGTGACGATGGACATGGCAACGATCGGCATCCGTCCCGCCGCTGCGCCGCCCGATTCGTCGCGGATCATCCAGGTGGCGCAGGCAGCTGGTCGCGCGTTAGGCTTCGACGCCCCCGGCGGCGCATCCAGCACCGACGCCAACTGGCCGATGAGCCTCGGCATCCAGGCCATCACGCTCGATGGTGGCGGCGAGGGGCGGGGTTCTCACTCGGTCTCGGAGTCGTATGCGGACGGCGAGCGTGGCTGGCTCGGGCCGCAGTGGGCGTTGCTGACCGTCGCCATGCTGTCGGGAGTGAGATAGCCGGACCCGGGGTCAGACCCGGGGTCAGACCCGGGGTCAGACCCCAAATAATGAATAGTTCATGAAGCGGAGTGCGGAACGCGGAGGGGCAGAGGGCAGTGGGGCCGACATTGCCCTCTGCCATCTCATTTGGTCCATATCACCACGATGGCGCAGGTGCCAGCGAGCATAGGGAACCTCGGCGGCGCCGACGACCCGCGTGGATAGACCTCGATCGCCGAGACGCCGGTGACCGGGATCAACTCGTCGATCGCCGGTACCTCCCCGCCGGCAAGCCGGTTCAGGCGCTGGTTGTCGAGATAGACAGTAGCAGCGCAGCCTCCCTGTCCGTAGACGCGGTAGCAGGTGGCGATCACCTGGCAGCGATCGGCGCGACGCACCTGGATGCCTCTCCGTTGCTCCAGCAACTGCGTCACCCGCTGCGGATTGCGCATCTCGATTTCTTCCGGCATGACGAACTCGCCGACGAGCGCGCCGCGTTCCTTGTCAAGCATCCGGTCATAGAAACCACGTGTTTCCAGCGTTCGAACCTGTTGCTGGGCACGTACGACCTGCGTGGACAACAGCACGCCCAGGCGTTGCAACGCGACGACGATGGTCGTGTCGGACCCTCGTAGCACGTTGACCTTCCCCGGCAGATATCCGATGCGCCGAATCGAGACGTCGAACGCGTCGTTGGCGGGGACACGCATCGTCCACTCGCCCGAGGCGTTGGTGAGCGTCCGGTACCGCGCGCCGCCATCGATGGAGACATACGGGATCGCCTGGCCTCCTGAGTCGGTCACCGTCCCCGAAACGGTCCGGACGTCCTGGGCCCATGCCCAGCTGGGTAGGGCGACCAACGCGATCAGCGCGGCCCGTGCGCGTGGAAGCAACGTCTGAT
>CBIHMX010000436.1:0-3176 GCA_966211115.1 uncultured Gemmatimonadaceae bacterium
CCTCGGATTCCCGCCGATCAACCGTCGTCGACGCATTCGTCGGCGCCGTTCGCAACAAGTCTGGTGGCTATTCGAACACCTTCGCCACCACGCTCTCGATGCGGCCTTCGAGCGCCCTCAGTGTCTCACTCGCTCCCACGGTCAGCACGGTGCACTCGGCGGCGGGGTACATCACCGCCGTCGACGACCCAACCGCGACCGACACCTACGGGCGACGCTACATCGTGTCCGACCTGACACAGCGATCTTTCGACATGACGGTGCGCACGGATATGGCCCTGAGCCCGACCGTGTCGCTGCAGTTGTACGCGCAACCGTTCGTGTCAGCGGTCGAATACACCGGCATCAAGTCGTTCACGCGACCTGAGAAATTCCAGTTCCTCGTATATGGGCAGGATGGCGCGTCCACGATTGCCTATGACTCGGCTACCCTCACGTATCGGGTCGACGCGGATGGCGCCGGCCCCGCGCCAGCGACGACGTTCGCGAATCCCGACTTCAACCTGCGCTCCCTTCGCGCCAACCTCGTCCTGCGCTGGGAGTATCGCGCGGGTTCGACGATGTACCTCGCCTGGGCGCACGGACGAAGCGCGTTCGATCCGAGTCCGGAGTTCGACGTCTCGCAAGGGTTCCGCGACCTGTTGCACGACGACCAGCGGAACCGGATCCTGCTCAAGGTGAGTTACTGGTTCAATCCATGAAATAGATTGGACGGGTCACGGAGCCACGCGACGCCAGTTGGACCCGTCCCATTCCCAGGTATCGTCGAGCACGCGTGCGCCGTCGTCGCCACCGTGCAGCACCACGACACCCCGGCGTTCGTCGAACGTCATGCTCGCCCCTCGGCGTCGGCTCGGTGATTCGCCGGTGTGACGCCGCCACGTATTTCCCTCGAGGATCCAGGTGCTCACCGATCCTCCAGGTTCGAATCCGGCGTACAGCAACGCGCCGGTTCGTGTCCGGGCCATCGGCGCCTGTGGACTGAACGCCGGTGCCGCACCCGTTGTCGCTCGAGCGACCCATGTGCTCTCGCGGCGATCATACAGCACGAGATTGAACGTTCCCTCCGCGCGCCGTGCCGTGGCCAATGTTGCCGCGCCGGGCAGCAACGCATTCGGGAATTCGCCGTCAGGCCCATCGCCGCTCCTGCTCCACCGCACGCCATCCCACCGCCACGTGGCACGCGCTGGCCTATCGTCGCCGAGCCCCGCGAAGAGCAGGATTGCACCAGACGCGTTGTCGTAGGCCATCACCGGATGCGGATCACCTGTCGGTCCCGTCGTGCTTTTCCTGACCCACCCGGACGCGTGCAATTCCCACGTTTCCTGCAAAACCGCGGGACCCGCACGTCCACCGTGGAGAACGAGCACCTGTCGCACTGGATCGTAGGCCATGACCGCGTCGCGCCTCGCCGAAGGACCGTCACTTCGCACGCATTGCCATGCCGACCCGTTCCAGCTCCATAACGCGTTGCTGAACGCCGATCCATCCTCTCCTCCGAACAGGAGGATCCGGCCTCGTGAGGCATCGTAGGCGGTGGCGTGCGCTGCCCGCCTGGGAGACGCGCCACAGCGAGTGTCGGGGTTCTGGGCGAGGGCAGATTGGAGTCCCCACCCGTGAAGTGCGGATCCGATGACAATTGCGCGCAAGGTCGTCATTGATGCGAAGCGTGTTCGATTCATGCTTCAAAGGAAACGTGCCGCTTGCCTCGCCGCCAGAACCGTATCCGTTTCGAGAACGTCGCTCGTTAGGACAGAACTGCTGGTGCTGGCGCTTTGCGTACGGCAGATCGTTGACGGCGCCGTGCGCGCAACCCTGCTCCCTCATTCCGTCTGCATTGCGATGATGGGATCGACCCGCGACGCACGACGAGCGGGGACATAGCTCGCCACGAGCGCAACCGCGCCGAGTACGACAGCCACCGCGCCGAACGTGAGCGGATCAACCGGAGACACTCCATACACGACACCGCGCAGAAGCCTGGTCGCCGCCACCGCGGCGGGAATGCCGATGAGGAGACCGATCCCCGCCAGCCTGACGCCATCCCACACGACCATCCGCCTGAGACGCCGGCTCTCCGATCCTAACGCGAGGCGAATCCCGAACTCGCGCGTGCGCTGCGTAACCGAATAGGATATCACGCCGTAAATCCCCGCCATCGCCAGCACCAGCGCGATCCCGGAGAAGGCCCCGAGCAGTCGCATGTAAAGACGCCGGTCCGAAATTGAATCCGAGAGCACGCGTTGCATCGTTCGGACCAGGTACACGGGCTGCTCGGGATCGATTCGGTGAATGACATCTTGCACCGGCACGGCGAGCTGCGATGGGTCGCCCGACGTCCTCACCACGAGCGCGATGTCGCCGAGCGACCAGAATGCCTGGTTCATCGACCAGTACAGTTCGGGCAATGGCTCCTGGTCGAGTCGCGCCTGACGGACGCCGCGGACCACGCCCACGATCATGGCCGGCGGATTCGTCGGGCTCGCGGTTCCGAATTGCAGTTGCTCGCCAACAGGACTTCGATTGCCGAAATACCTCTTTGCCAGCACATCGCTCACGATGACGACGGTTGGCGATGCCGAATCATCGGCGACCGAGAACTCACGTCCAGCCAGGAGGGCCGCGTTCACCGCGTCGAAATATGCCGGTGACACGACCCGCATTTCCGCGAAGGGACGTTGGGCCTGACTGACCGGCGGATTCCCGACGATGTCGAAGTTGCCGTTCGAGCCATACTCGTGCAGCGGAATGTGCGAAATCATTCCCGCGCCCTCTACACCCGGCAATGCCCTGAGCTGTTCGAGCAGCGGCATGTGGAATCGCGCGATCGCCGCGGTTCCGCCGGGATACTTCGCCGAACCGACGGGACCAGGAATGCGCATCGTCAACAGCCGCTCGGTCGGCATGCCCGTGTCGGTGCCCATCAACGCGCCAAAGGTACGGATGAGCAGGCCGGCACCCGCGAGCAGCACGAGCGACAAGGCAAACTGCGCCACCACCAGTCCGGAACGGAATGCGCCCGTCGCCCGTCCGCCGCTGGCGCCGCGCGCCGCCTCGCGCAGGCCATTGGAGAGATCGGTGCGCGTCGCTCGCAGCGCGGGCACGAGGCCGAACAGCAGTGTCGTCACGATGATCGTGCCGGCGACGAACATGACGACGATCGCATCGTATTCGAT
>CBIHMX010000437.1:0-3164 GCA_966211115.1 uncultured Gemmatimonadaceae bacterium
GCGCCGACTCGATCACCGCTTGCGCATCCTCACGAAAGGCGGCGTCGGCGAGATGGACGTGGCTATCGGCGAAGGGTGGTGCCGAAAAGCGAGAAGCGGAGAGCACAGCGTCAGGGGTCATGGTGATCCCCTGGTCTTTGCTCTCCGCTCCTCGATCTGAGACGTCGGTCTAGCGCCGCCCGGCTGGCGCCTTGGATCCCCGCATCGGACGCGGAGGGGCCTCGGCTTCAACCTGCGACTCGGCGCGCGCCTGGCTGGCCGACACATGGGCCTTGTCGGCGGACAGGCGCGGATACTTCCGCTCGATCCAGAGGAGGAGCGGCGACGCCACGTAGATCGAGCTGAACGTGCCGATGACGATGCCGAACGTCAGCACCCAGGCGAACGGGCGAATCACGTCGCCACCAAAGATGAGCAGCGCGAGAAGGCAGGCCAGCGTCGTCGAACCCGTCATCACCGTGCGCGGCAGCGTTTCGTTCACCGACTGGTTGAGCAGGTCGTACAGCGGGACCTTTTTCCCCTTCTTCAGGTTTTCGCGGACACGGTCGAACACCACGACCTTGTCGTTCATCGAGTAGCCGATGACGGTGAGGATAGCGCCGACCACGAACAGCGAGATCTCGAGGTTCAGGTACTTCATGAACGCGAGGGTTGCGACGATGTCGTGCATCGTGGCCAGGATGGTCGCCAGCGCAAAGCGCCACTCGAATCGCCAGGCGAGGTAGATCAGCGTGATGCCGAACGCGATCAACACCGCGATCGCTGCCTGACGACTCAATTCGTCGCCGACCTTCGCGCTGACCGCTTCGGCGCCGACGAGGGTGTAGGAGTTCGCGCCAAAGCGGCGATCGAGTGCGCCGCGGATCTGCGTGACGACCGCGCTGGCGCCGACGTCCTGCTGGGCCACGGCGGACGAGTCCTGCACGCGGATCATCAGCTCGTTCGGGCTGCCAAACGTTGCGATTTCGGCGTTCGGGAACCCGGCGGTGGCGAGCTCGGAGCGGACGGCCCCGACATCCGCCGCGTTGGTGAACTCGAGCTGGATTCGAGTACCGCCCGTGAACTCGATGCTCCAGTTGAAGCCGTTGATCAGGATGAGCGCGACTGCCGGTATGATCAGCGCGATGACGACGCCGGCCGCCTGTTTCCAGCGGCGGATGAAGTCGAACTTGGTGTTATGAAGTATGCGAAGCATCAGATGCTCAGCGGCGCTACGCCGCGGGTACGGTTCAACCAGACGAGGAACAGCGTGCGGACCACGAAGATGGCGCTGACCATCGAGGCGGCGAGACCAGCGAGGAGGGCCACCGCAAAACCCTGGACGGGCCCGGTACCGAACTGATAGAGAATCGCGGCGGTCAGCGCCGTCGTGACGTGCGTGTCGACGATGGCGCTCCACGCGTGATTGAAGCCTTCATCGATCGCGGTCCGAATCGTCTTTCCACGCTCCATCTCCTCGCGGATGCGTTCGAAGATCAGGAAGTTGGCGTCGACCGCCATGCCGATGGAAAGCACGAAGCCGGCGATCCCGGGCAACGTGAGCACCGCGCCGAAGCTGGCCAGCACGGCGAGGGTGGTCAGGGAATAGAACATCAACCCGATCACGGCGAGCATGCCGCTGAACCGGTAGTACCCCACCATGATCAGGACGACGATCGCGAGGCCTAACGCGCCGCTGAAGAGGCCCTGGCGGATGGCATCCTCGCCAAGGCTGGCGCCGATGCTGCGGACGTCGGCAATCTTGAGCGGGACCGGCAGCGAGCCGGCGCGCAGGACGAGCGCCAGATCCTGGGCCTGCTGGATGTCGCGGCGGCCCAGCGTGATCTGGCCGCTGGTGCCGATGGCGCCCTGGATGACCGGGGGACGACCCATCACGCGATCGTCGAGGACGATCGCCATGTAGTCCTGGATGTGCTTGGCGGTTTCCATGCGGAAGCGCCGGCCGCCTTCGTTGTTCAGCCGGAACTCGACGACCGTGCCGTCGATTGGCGTGGTGTTCGGGTTCGCGCTCTGGATGTACTGACCATCGAGGATTTCGCGCGAGTCGAGCACGTAGAAGGTGCGGTAGACATCCCCGCCGACCGACAACGTGTCAGCGCCCCAGCGGATGGTCTTTCCCGGCGGGAACGCCGCGCGGACCTGCGGCAACGCGAGGTAGTACTCGGCCAGCGCGTAGTTCTGCTCGGAGACGTAGTACTCGCCAGGCATGTCGCCACGCTGGAGGAGGCTCGAGATCGGTCCACCGGTCGTCGGCGGCGGGGTGGCGGCCGTATCCGTACCCGTGCTGTCGGATCCCTTCGCGCCGCTGTCCGGCGTGAAGAGTTTCTGCAGCCCGCTCACCTCGGTGCGCCGGGTCGTGTCGCCTAACGCACCGCCGGATGGTCCACCCGCTTCGCGGGCGATCTGGTCCAGCCGAGGCATGGCCCGCTCGAGCGCGTTCGTCTCATCGGTGATCATGAACTGCAAGAATGCCGTCTTCTGCACGACCTGTTCGGCCCGTTCCGGATCGTCGATGCCCGGCAGTTCAACGATGATGCGGTCATCGCCGGCCTTCTGCACCACCGGCTCCGCGACGCCGAATTCGTCGATCCGGTTGCGGACCACCTTCATGGCCCGGTCGAGCGCGTCCGACTTGTTCGCCACCGCACCGCGCGATTCATCGATCTCGAGTGCGAGGTACATCCCGCCCTGGAGGTCGAGCCCGCGCTTCAACGGAACACGTTGCACCGTGTCGTAGACGAATCGGCCGTCGCGCTTGATGCGTTCGATGACGGTGCGCGGCCAGAGCGCCCACACCGACGCAACGATGAGGCCGGCGATGGTCAGCAGGCGGTACTTCAGGTTCTTCATTGGGCTGCCGGATCGAGTTTGGAGAGCTAAGAACGTTAGGGCGCTATCGAAGCGGAGTCAATCGCAAAGCGAAGATCTCCAATCGCTTAGACCAGATCAGCGCTTCAGGATGGAACGCGCGGTTTGCTCGTCCCGCTTGAGCTGCGCCGTCAACGCCTCGACACCATTGAACTTCTGCGTATCCCTCAGCCGGGCGACGAAGTCTACGCGAACGCGCGCCCCGTACAGGTCCAGGTTTGCGTCAAACACGTGGGCCTCCACCACGGCCTGATCTTCATCAAAGGTGGGTCGGGGGCCCAGGTTCAGCATGCCGT
>CBIHMX010000438.1:0-3164 GCA_966211115.1 uncultured Gemmatimonadaceae bacterium
GGCCGCCGCAACACCACGACGGTGTCGGTGAAGATGGCTAACGCCGCCGACGTCGCCCCGGCCATGCAGCGCGCCGAGGAAGCCATGCGAATCAGCCGCCGCCTCCGACCGACCGAGGAGAACAACTTCTCCATCGAGACATCCGATGCCCTGGTCGAATTCTGGAAGACACTGACGCGCGTCCTGTTCGCGGTGCTGCCGGCCGTCGTCGGAATCGGCATCGTGGTCGGCGGCATCGTGATCATGAACATCATGCTGATGTCGGTCACCGAACGAACGCACGAAATCGGGATCCGGCGGGCAGTAGGGGCCCGCTCGACCGACATCCTGCGGCAGTTCCTGGCGGAGGCGGTGGTGCTCGCCTTTCTGGGCGGGCTGCTGGGCGTGCTGTGGGGATGGGCGCTGGCCAGCCTCGTGGCCACCGTCTCGCCGCTGCCGGCACGGGTTACCGGCTGGTCCATCGGCGTCGCACTGACGTTAGGCGCCGGGGTGGGGATCATCTTCGGCGTGTTCCCGGCGCGCCGGGCGGCGCGGATGGATCCCGTGGCTTCGCTCCGGGCGGAATGAACGTGACGGGTGATTGCCAATGAACCTCGTTGACACGATCCAGGAGAATGTCGCGGTCGCGGTCACCACCCTGCGCACCAGCAAGCTGCGCTCCGCCCTGACGATCCTCGGCGTGGTGATCGGCATCAGCACCGTGATGGCGATGGCCACGATCGTGAACGGGATCCAGCAGCAGATCGTGCGCACGATCGAGATTGCCGGACCGACGACGTTCTACGTGATGAAGGTGTTCTCGCAGACACCGCTCAATCCGGACGCGCTGCCGAAGTGGGTCAGGGTGCGGCCGGACCTGCGCGAACAGGAAGCCCAGATGATCGCGGCGCTGCCCGAGATCAGTTATGCGGCGATCTGGGCCCAGACGCTGGCCCGGCTCGAGTACGGCGGCGTCCGCACGCAACCGACGACGCTGAGCGGCGCCGACGAGGGCTTCACCGAGATCATGGGCGGCGAGCTCGTGGTCGGCCGGTGGTTCACGTCATCGGAAATGAAGAGTGGCGCCAACGTGGTGGTGGTGGACGAAACCCACGCCCGACGGCTGTTTGGCCACGTGAACCCGATCGGTCGCACGATGAGCGTCGGTGGACGGCCGTGCCAGGTGATCGGCCTCTACGCGCCGGCCAGGAACATCTTCACACCCCCCGGCGCTGAAAACGGCGCCATCATTCCCTACCGCACGATGGACGCGCAGTTCGACGTCGACAAGACGAATGCGTTGTTCATTCCGGTGAAGCCACGCACCGGTGTCACGGTCGAACAGGCACAGGAAGCGGTGACGGTCGCGTTGCGCGAGCGGCGCGGGCTCCGGCCATCGGCGCAGAACAGCTTCGACCTCATCACGCAGGACCAGATCCTGGACCTGTTCGGCCAGCTCACGGGCGCCTTCTTTCTCGTCATGGTGGCGCTGTCGTCGGTGGCGCTGCTGGTCGGCGGGATCGGGGTGATGGCGATCATGATGGTGTCCGTCACGAGCCGCACCCGCGAGATCGGCCTTCGCAAGGCGGTCGGCGCGACGCGCCGGGACATCATGATGCAGTTCCTGGTGGAATCGGCAACGCTCACCGGCATCGGTGGCGTGATCGGTATCGTGGTGGGCCTTGGCCTGGGGCAGTTGATCAGCCTGGCGATCAACGCCAGTGGCTCGACGCCGCTCAACCAGACGATCGTCGCGGTGGTTGTTTCGGTCGCTATCGGGATCGTGTTCGGCCTGATCCCGGCTCGCCGGGCGGCGCGGCTCGATCCCGTCGAGGCGCTGCGATACGAATAAGGCGGCTGGTGTCGTTATGCACCGCCGGTGCCAGCAGACTACCGGATACCAACCCCGCGTTCGAAGTCATAGAGCGTGACCCTGCGCAGCCGGTAGTGCGCCTGCCAGTAGCCGCGCAACGACTGCCCGTACTGCAGCAACGCCTGGTCCTTCTCGTTCTGCGCGAGGTAGAGCTGGTCGACGTCGATCCGACCGATCACATAACGATTGTAGGCCACTTCGAAACGCTTCTGCGCTACGGTGTCCGCCTTGGCCGCAATCGCGAGCTGGCGGCGCGCCAGCGACACCTGCAGGGCGGCAAAGTGCGCGTCCTGGCGCGCCTGTTCGCGTGCGACGGCGCCCTCGGCCTGGGCGCGTGTCAGTTCCGACCGCGCGGCCTGCACGTCGGCGCCGCGGGCGCCCCAGGTGATCAGCGGCATTTGCACGTTCAACGAGAACTGCTGTGCCTGTTGCAGGTCGCGATACACCTCGTTACGCGAGCTGCCCGTGGCGTTGTAGCCGTACGTCAGGTTGACCGTGGCACCAGGGCCGCCGTTGAACCTGGCCTCCGACACACCGCGGCGAGCGGCGGTCTCCTGCAGGTCGATTGCACGCACGGTGGAGACGTTGCGCAGCGCCTGCTGCACCGCCAGCGTCGTGTCCGCGTTGATTTCCGGGACGTCAGGCGTGACCTGGATCTCGAGTGGGGCAGTCGAAGGCAGGTTCAGGGCAAGCCGTAACGCTGCCTTGGCGCGATCGTGCTCGAGCCGCGCCCCGTCGAGCGCCGTGCGCGCGCGCAGTAATGCCAGCTCACTCTGCAGCAGGTCATTCTCGCTGATCTTGCCGACCTCGTACCGACCCTGGTTCAGGCGGTAGAGCGTGTCGTTCGTGGCCGCATTGAGCGTCTGGTTGCGCAGCGAGACTTGTGCCGCGTAGTAGTCGAAGAAGGCCCCCGAGACCTGCAGCGCGATGTCCTCGCGCGCTTCGGCGTACTGCCGCTCGGCGATGTCGGCCTGCAGCCCGTTCACTTCGTTGTTCCAGCCGATGGCGTTGGAGCGCAGCAATGGCTGCGAGAGCGAAATGCTGAACGGCGACGAGCTCCACGTTTCGGGCACGCTGTTCCCTTCCCGCTTGTTCAACCGCGAGCTCATCGTCAGCGTGCCGCCCGTGAACGGAATCTGCTGCGTCACGAACATGTTGATGTCGGAACGCGTCTCCTGGAGCGGCCGGTAGATCGTGCCCATGCCGTTGGCGGCGTCGCAGGCGACCTTGAGCCGCTTGCCGTCTTTCGGGTGCAGGTGCCGCAACATGTGCTCGCGGTAGGCAGCGCTGACGTCGGCGGTCGTGACCGTTC
>CBIHMX010000439.1:0-3157 GCA_966211115.1 uncultured Gemmatimonadaceae bacterium
GTGCCCCCTGGATCACCCCAGTTCGCGACGTTAAGCGTGTCACACGCGCCGGCAGTCACCACGGGCGACGGTGTCACGATCGCGCCGGCGGGAATCGTGAGGTCCACCGCCAGCCGCGCCGCCAGTGTCGCGGCGCGTGACGAAACCGTGCTGTCGTGTGACAGCGGCGGCAAGCCGATGATTCGCGCGCCGGCGGTGCCGCAGCCGCCATCGCAGACCCGCATCGTATCGGCCGCCGCGACGCCGGCGACGTCCAAGGGCGTCAGCAGGCAGGTTGGTGCGAACTCCACGCTGTCACTGCCGATGACCGCGCCGGTGCCCGTTACGCGTGCGCTGTCGGCAACGCCGAGCGCGGCTGCCATGGCGTCGGGCGGCAGGTCGAGTCGCAGGGCCGTGTTCACGGTGCGGCGTGCCGTGCGGCGTGCGTGTGTCCCGCCGGCTGTTCCCTCGCTGACGACCCACCACGTCGTGATGCCCGTCCTCGTCAGGCGGACGGTGGCCCCGGCGTTGCCGGCCAGGGCGTGGGTCCAGGGGCCTAACGTGTGGCCGACGGGCACGGCAACGTTCCACGACGCCTGCCAGTCGCGCAGCACCGCGGTGGCGCCGAACTCCGCCGCCTCGAGGGCGACTCGCTCGGCCAGCGACCCGGAGGACGCGCGCGCCTCCTGGCCGGCCGTGAACGCGCTCCCTGCGATAAAGAGCACGATGACGGCCAGGGTGAAGATCGCCGCGGGCAGGGCGAGACCGTTGCGATTCGTCCGGCGCACGACGCAGGGCGCCGACGTGCGTGGCGAGTGGTGAGTCATCGCGCGTTCCTCAGCGTGATCAGGGAATGCAGGGAGTCCGGATAGCGGCCCTGCGCCACTCCGTCCATGCGGACGCGCTGGGTCGTTTGCGTGCGCGTCGCCAGCTGGAGTGTCCAGGGCAGGCCCGGGCCCGGCACCGGCACCGGAATGCCTGACGAGTCGCGGCCGGCCATGGCGATGCCGCTGCTGGCCGGTGACGCACTGTTGAAGGGGAGGTAGGGTCCGCTCACCGGCTGAATGGCCACCCACGCTCCCGTCACCGGCTGCCACTCCGCGAAGCCCAGCCAGTATTCACCGGTACCGCCGCGATACAGGGCGAAGCGCGCCATCCTCGTCAGGCGGACCGGGGCGCCGGGCGCGATCGTTACCGGCAGCGTACCGGCGTGTGAGAGGCGCCAGCTCTGCGCGCCCGCGTCCAGGACGGGGTCGATCAGCGGACTGCCGGGACAGCGGCCTGACGATCGCGTGACCGCCGTCAGCGCGACGGCGACCCACGAGTCGTCGGCGGATAGGTCGGTCAATCCTTCGTCGAAGACCCACGCGGTATCGCCGGCCTGCGGCGACGTTCGCGCCCGCGCGAAAGACTGGCCCACCGCGACCGAGTCGGGCGCCAGGTCGATCGCGCCACTGGAGAGGTCGCACGCGATACCGGTGCCGACGGGCAGGCGGAACGCGATCGCGGAATCGGAAAGGCGGTCGATATCGCCAGCCACGGCTGATACGCCGCGCAGTTCCACCGCGACCGCTTCGTGCGCGGCGGCGTGCTGGGCCCGCGCCTCGAGGATGGCGAGGATACCGCGATGAAATCGGGATTGCCGGTCAAGCGACCGCAACGTGGCTGCGCCAACGATGCCGAACAGGGCGAGGGCCACCAGCAGCTCCACCAGCGACGTGCCACGTCGTGCGCCTAACATGGCAGGAGCGCCTCGATCGGCCACTGGCGAACGCGGTGGCGAGCCGTCAACTCGAGGATGGCATGCACGTGAACCGAGCGATTGGCGGGTGCCGTCGTCCAGCGCACGGTGACGAGCTTCTGCGTGACCTGTCCGCCGGCCACGGCTGCACAGGGCATCGACCGCAGCGAATCGAGGACGCGCCCGACAATGAGCGATCCTTCGGTTACGGCCCGGGCGTCACCTGCCTGGACGGCGATGAACGTTCCACTCGATGCAAGGCCGAGTATGCCGATCGAGAGGACGAGCGTGGCGACGAGGACTTCGGGGAGTGTGAAGGCGGGGCGTTTCATCGTGCGCCAACGTAGGGCGCGAGCCTGGCGCCTCCTTCACCCCCAGAACGCGGGGGGTATCAAATTCACGCAAAGGGTAATTTGGTAAAGCACAATGCGGTAAAGCGCAGAGGAAAGCGTAAGGGGATGCAGAACCTTACGCTTTGCACTCTGCGCTTTACGCAATGCGCAGCGTCTACGAGGTACGCTACTTACCGGATGACGGTCGTTCCGCCACCGCCACCACGCGCGGCTGCTGCCACGAGGGCGACGACGACGATCACGGCCGCGGCGCCTAACACGATCCACAGGGGATCGGTATACCAGACGGTTCCACCATCACGGTCGAGGTCAACGTCGACCGACACATCACCGCCCTTCGGCGGGGCCGGAGCTGGATCCTGTACGGCGCTGGCTACGAGGTACGGCACGTCCAGCGTCGGCGCGGCTTTCGCTGCTCCAGCACTCGCCGTAAGCAACATGGCCGTCGCGACAAGCATCGGGATGCGCATATGTCCTCCATCAGGGTTAACTGACTCGGGCCCCGCGCTTCAGCGAGCCCAGCGTACACGCCGGGGACCCGGCGTGCCCTGATAGTACCGATCCTCGCCGCGTTTGATTCGGCAACCCCGTGTGTTCAGGTTCAGGGGCGATACCAGCCGGAGCTGTTAGATACGATTTCCGCTGACGGGCAGATCACGGAGGACGTGAGAAGATCTGATAACGGCACTTACTGCTTTGGCGAGAAGACCGGGACACACTGCGCCCGACTCTGGTTCTGGCTCCGAATCTCGGAGTCCCGGTCTTCTCGCCAGGCGGTATCAGCGGTTCTCCGTTCTTTCAGCGTCATCAGTGTTCGCCTATTCGGCGCGAATCGCGCTCGAGCTAGAAATGCATGCTATCAGGAATTCGACATGATCGTTGTGGATCGACACCGTCTCCCAACCGCCATCGTTCTTTCCTTTGTCAAATACAACAAAACGCGTTGATCTACTTATGCCTCCGCCTGTTCGGACCGGCCGGCAGGCCCATCCACGTCGATAGGGACGATAACAGCCGGAACTGTCAGGATTGATTCGCGCTGAATGGCGAACACGGATGACGCTGAAAGATCTGACAACAGCTG
>CBIHMX010000440.1:0-3156 GCA_966211115.1 uncultured Gemmatimonadaceae bacterium
GACGCCAGTGACGTTGGTAACGGCAGCGGGAGGCAGCGGCTCGGAAGGCCCGGTTTCACCGCATGCCGCGAGGACAGCAAGAGCGACAACGATAGATGCGGGCCTTCGGAAGGGACGGAGTTGCATGGGCCGGTGGGCTCGAGTCGGGTCGGAGAGTCGCCGCGTTCGACACACCAGTCCCCGCCTTCCCCCTTCCCGAAATCGGGGTCTGACCCCAATTAGTTGCGGGGCGACGTAGTTTCAGGCACCGCAACCTCCTGACAAATGCCAATCACAACAAACCAGCGGCTGATCTTTGCTGCGATCGGTGTCGGAGTCGTTATCGGCCTGCTGGTCGGACTGGTTGGGGCTTATCTCAATCTTTCGGCGGGCATCCGGGGCGGCATAACGGGCGCGCTCACTGTGGTTGCGCTCCAGGTACTCCGCAAGCAAATGAGGAAGAGCGCGGCCAACGATCAAATGTGATCGTCCGTCGCTTTACGCTATCCTGCCATGCCAACTCCGCTGCCAAGGCTTCGCAAGATCTGTCTCACCCTTCCGGGCGCCCACGAAGTCGAAGCGTGGGGCGAGCCCACGTTTCGCGTGAAGAACAAGTTGTTTGCGATGTACGCCGCCGACGGGAATCATCACGGGTCCGGGCGTTCGTCGGTGTGGATCAAGGCTACGAAGGAGAACCAGTCGCTCATGTTGAGCGCACAGCCTGACAAGTTCTTCAAGCCGCCGTACGTGGGGCCCTCGGGCTGGATCGGTGTCTTCCTCGACAGGTCACCTGACTGGAACGAGGTCAGCGAGCTGCTGCGCGATGGCTGGCGAATGACGGCGCCGAAGAAACTGGTCACCGAAAACGACCAGCCTTCTCCACGCAAAGCGAAACGGCCCGCGAAACGCAAAGCGGCGACGAAGAAGAAGTAAGCCTGGTGACGTTCGCGGAGCACGTCATACAGTTCTACCGCCGTTTGAGACCTCCTCGGCTCGGCGACCTCGGCGTCGACGTGCTGTTTCCCTACCGCGAGCCGGACGTGCGCGCGTGCATGGAGACGTTCTACCGGAGGTTTTTCAGCGACGACAAGCCGAGGGTGTGCATCATCGGCATCAATCCGGGCCGATTCGGCGCCGGTACGACGGCGGTGCCGTTCACTGATCCCGTGTCGCTCGAGAAGATCGGCATCCCGAATTCGTTCCCGAAGCGTCGCGAACTGTCGGCCGAGTTCATCGAGCAGGTCATTGGCCGATTTGGCGGGGCACGAACTTTTTACCGGCGCTTCTTCATCACCGCGGCTTCGCCGGTTGGGTTCACCCGCGGAGGATTGAACTACAACTACTACGACGATCGCCAGCTTCAGGACGCGGTCAAGCCCTACATCATCAGGAAGATGCGCGACCAGCTCGAATTCGGCGCGCGCCGCGATGTCGCCGTGGTGTTAGGCACCGGCAAGAACCATGCGTTTTTGAACCGGCTGAACGACGAGCAGCGGTTTTTTGGCAGGCTGCTCGTCGTTGATCATCCTCGCTTCATCATGCAGTACCGGCGAAAGCGAGTGAGCGAGTACCTCGACAAATACGAGGCCACGCTGCGGAGCTGCCTCGATCCGTCCCGCAATACGCGCGTCAACACGTCGCGATGAACGAAGACGGAGGCGGAAGGAATCCAGCCGATACTTACGAACCAGGCGCTCCGTATTGATTCGCGCTATCCGCGGAGACTCGCTCCTCAAGGCGGGATGATTTTCGTTTCACCAAGCTGCTTCTCGATCTCCTTCTTGTTCCCGACGATGGCCATCGAGATTTTCTTCGGGTCGAGGTGTTTCTCCGCCGTCGCGCGAACCTCCTCGGGCGTGACGGCGAGCACGTTCTTCACGTAGTTGGTGACGTAGTCGTCACCGAGGCCGTGCAAGTCGACGAACTCGAGCTGGTTGATCAGGCCGAAGCGTGAGCTGTTCTGGACCGTGAACACGCCGGCGAGGTTGTTCTTGATGCCCGTGACTTCGGCCTCGCCTGGCGCCTCGGTGCGAAGGCGGTCGATCTCCTTGAAGATTTCAGTCAGCGACGCCCCGGTCACGTTCGACGTGACGTCGGCGGTCTCGACCCACATCGACGCGCCCTTGCGGGTCCAGATGAACGAGCCTGGCGAGTAGGTATAGCCCTTGTCCTCGCGGATATTGCGCGTGATGCGCGAGCCGAACGCGCCGCCTAACAATGCGTCGGTCACGTTCATCTTGACCCAATCGGGGTCGGACGGATCGGCCACCGGGAGCCCCATCCAGATGCTGCTCTGCACCGAGTTCGCGCGATCGATCACCTCGACCTGCTGCTTGGCCGTGATCACCGGCGCATTGTCCGTTGGCGCGGGTCCTTCCAACCAACTGCCGAAGGCGTCACGGATGGCCTGCTCCACGTCGCGCGAGTTGAACACTCCGCTCACGTAGAGGCGGGCGCGCCTCGCCCCCATGTTCTTCGCGTGGAAGTCCTTCACCCGCGCGGTCGTGAAGCCGCGAAGCATTTCCTCCGGCGGGAAGACATTCGCGAACGGGTGGCTGCCGTACATGATCTCGCGGAATCGCTTCTGCGCGAGCGTGCCGGGCGATGACAGCGCGATGGCGTTGTTGCGGGAGTGCTTGTCGAGCGTGCGCTTCAGGTCGGCCTCATCGAATCGCGGATGCATCGTGACGTCCGCGAGCAGTGAAATGAACACCGTCGCGCGGTCGCTCAGCACCTCGCCGGAGATGGCCACGACCTCCGAACCCGGGGTCACGTTCACCGCCCCGCCCATCTCCGCGGCCTGTCGGGAGATGTCCTGCGCGCTGCGTGTCGTGGTGCCTTCGAGGAGCATGTCGCTCATCACGGCTGACAGCGAGACATCGTCAGGCCCCTGGTCGATGATCCCGGTGCGGACTTCCAGCTCGACGGCGACCTTGGGTACCCGCCCGAACGGCACGAGGGTGACCTGCAGCCCGTTAGGCAGCGCGAACGTGCGCCTCGGCGGAACCCGGAAGTTCTTCGGCGTTCCCGGCGCCGGCGGCGTTTCACGCTGCCGGGTCGAGTCCTGTGCGCCCATCACGCCTGGAAGTAACGCCGCGAGGAGTAGTGATCTGGTTAACCTGGTCATGGTGAATCGGGAAATCGTTAGGTCGTTAGATCGGGAGATCGGGAGATCGG
>CBIHMX010000441.1:0-3153 GCA_966211115.1 uncultured Gemmatimonadaceae bacterium
CTGTCCGAGGTCGCGGAGGTTCGAAACGCGCTGGCCCAACCGGGTCGAGGCCCCGGTGAGGATGGCCGACTTGAGCGTGCGTGCATCGACGGCACTGAGCAGGAATCGCAGCGCGCCGGCACCCGGCAGCTCACGGTACCAGACCGTTCCGTCCGGATTGCCTTCTGTCGTCAGGCGTGCGCCGAGGTGGCGCAGGTCCTCGAGGGTGTCGAGCAGGACCCAGGGCCGGAATCGTTCTCGTTCGCGAACCAGTCGGCCTTCATCGGGCAGTCGTCGCCAGATGGTGGCGCGACCGCTGCCGTCGGCCCAGACGGAGACGATCCCGGGTGTTGGGTCCCAGCCCCAGAGCCATTCGTCAGCGATCGTGGACGTGAGGCGTGAGACGGGCGAGGAACCCGATAACGCGGTCATCCGATCGGCACGAGTCTCACATCCGCCTTCCCCGCTTCGATGGTGAGAATCGCGACGCTGGGCACGAGGTCGAATCGCGCGGGACCGGCGGCGCCGGGATTCACGACCAGCCGGCCGTCGGCTTTCGTGATCAGCTGGACGTGCGTGTGGCCGTACACGATGACGTCCGCCGCATAACGAGCCAGCAGCTTCGCGGGCTTCGGCGCGCCGAGTTCATGACCATGGCTGACGTGGATGGTGACGCCGTCGATCGTGAGGTCGAGCTTGGACTTCAGGCGCGGGTTTCCCAGTTCATCGGTGTTGCCGGCGACGGCCTGCACTGGCGCGATGATCGCGAGCTCATCGAGGATCTCGTCGCCGCCGACATCGCCGGCGTGCAGGATCAGGTCGACGCCTTTCAGCGCGTCGTGCACGTCGGGCCTGAGCAGGCCGTGCGTATCGGAAATGAGACCGACGCGGGTCAACGGGAGACGGGAGAAGGATCTGGTCAGGACCGATGTCCGCCGTCCCACCGTGGCATTTCGTGCGTGACGCCCACGTGGTCCATAATTCGGCCGACGACGAAGTCCACGAGGTCCTCGATCCGCTGCGGTCGATGATAGAACCCCGGAGACGCCGGCATCACCACGGCGCCGGCTCTCGTCAGGCGGAGCATGTTCTCGAGGTGGATGTCGCTGTACGGCGTTTCGCGCGGGACCACGACCAGCTTGCGACGCTCCTTGAGCACCACGTCGGCCGCGCGCTCCACGAGCGAACGCGAGGTACCGGCAGCAATCGCGGCCACGGTCCCCATCGAGCAGGGGACGATCACCATGCCCCTGGTCGGGACGGAACCGGACGCGGGCAGTGCGCCGCGGTCGCGATCGTCGAAGACACGGACGACCTTGTCCCAGGCGGCCGCGCCGGTCCGCTCACGGAGCGCATCGAGTGAACCGATCCCCGACTCGGTGTCGAGGAGCCGGTACCCGTGATCGGACACGATCAGCCACGTCGGCTGTGTCGCGGCCGCCAGCACCTGCAGCAAGCGCACGGCATACGGTGCACCCGATGCACCGGTAATCGCGATGACGAGCGGCAGGTCCGCTGTCACCGGGAATCGGGAATCGGGAATGGGGAATCGTTGGTCATCCAGGTCCCCCGCCGGGGCGGAGCAGGCGTTCGATGAGGACGAAAACGAAAAAGGCGATCGAGATGATGCCGTTCATCGCGAAGAAGGCGGCGTCGAGCCGGCGCAGGTCGTGGGGCTTCACCAGCGAGTGCTCGTAGAGCAGCAACGCCGCCGCCACCACGACACCCAGGGTGTACAGCCACCCGGCATGCGTCGCCACGCCCACGCCAACCAGCGACACCACGGTCACCGCGTGCAACCCCCGGCTGATCTGCACCGCGCGTTCCTCGCCTAACGCCGCCGGCACAGAATGCAAACCCTGCGCCCGGTCGAAGGACTGGTCCTGGAGCGCGTACAGGATGTCGAAACCGGCCACCCAGCTCGCGACCGCCGCGGCGAGGACCAGCAGCATCCACGCCGGATCGCTCCACCGGCCGGCGATCGCGAGGTACCCGCCGACCGGCGCAATCGACAGGCTCGCCCCGAGCACCAGGTGCGACCAGCGGGTGAAGCGCTTGGTGTAGCTGTAGAACAGCACCCACGCCAGCGCCACCGGCGACAGCCAGCCGCAGAGCGGATTGAGCTGCCAGGCGGAGACGACGAACACCAGCGACATCACCACGACCGCCGCCGTCGCCTGCCGGAGCGTGAGCGCGCCACGCGGCAGCTCGCGGTTGGCGGTGCGCGGATTCCGGGCGTCGATGTCCCGGTCGACGATCCGGTTGAATCCCATCGCCGCAAACCGCACCGCCGTGAACGCCAGCACGATCCAGCCTAACGCGGACCAGGTGACCGGTGCGCCATAGCTGGCCAGCGTCGCCCCCACCAGCGCAAACGGGAGCGCAAAGACGGTGTGGGGCACCTTCACGAAGTTCAGGTAGCGGACGAGCAACGACTCGCCGACCATGACCTGCCCGTCGCGACCCGCCGGCGGTGCGGTCATGCGCCCAACCCGAGTTTCGTCCACATGGCGTCGACTCTCTGCTTCGTCGCGGCATCCATCTCGATCAGGCGTGGCCAGTCACGGGTGAACCCTTCCTCCTTCCACTTCCGCGTCGCGTCGATTCCCATCTTCGAACCGTAGGTGAACGCGCGACTCGAGTGGTCGAGGACATCGATCGGGCCCATCGAGAAACGTGTATCGCGTTCGGGATCGATGTTGTTGAGCGCGATCCACCATGCTTCCTGCGGATTGCGCACGTTCACGTCCTTGTCCACCACGACGAGCACCTTCGCCAGCGACATCAGCCCCGCCCCCCACATCGCGTTCATGACCTTGTAGGCCTGACCGGGATACTGCTTGTCGATCGAGACGAACACGAGGTTGTGAAAAATCCCTTCGGCGGGCATGTGGTAGTCGACGATCTCCGGCACGGTCAGGCGGAGCAACGGCAGGAAAATGCGCTCGGTGGCGTGGCCAAGGTAGAAGTCCTCCATCGGCGGGCGTCCGACGATGGTCGTGGCGTACACCGGCGTGCGGCGCATGGTGATCGCGCGGATCTGCACCCGCGGATAGAGGTCGGCCTCGGAATAGAAGCCGGTGTGGTCGCCGAAGGGTCCTTCCGTAACCAGCGGCTCCGCCGGATCGATCTCCCCCTCGATCACGAACTCGGCCTCGGCCGGAACATCCAGGT
>CBIHMX010000442.1:0-3148 GCA_966211115.1 uncultured Gemmatimonadaceae bacterium
AGCACGACAGCGACCGCGCAACTTCACGCCCTCACGCCCTCACGACCTCACGCCCTCACGCCCTCACGCCCTCACGCCCTCACGCCCTCACGGCCTCACGGCCTCACGGTTCCCAATTCCCCCTAACCATGGGCCTCGCTAACTTCATGGGCTCATGTTTGACGAACTTTCCGAGAAGGTTTCCGGTGTTTTTTCGAAGATCCGTGGTCGCGGCGTCCTTACGGACAGCGACATCAAGGACGGGCTTCGTGAAATGCGGCGAGTGCTCCTGGAGGCTGACGTCAGCTTCCAGCTGACGCGCGAGTTTCTCGAACGCGTTGAACAGAAAGCCGCCGGCATAGCCGCGATCAAGACCGTGGCGCCGGCCCAGCAGCTCGTGAAGATCGTGCACGACGAGCTGACCACGATGCTCGGCGAACGTCGCGAAGGCCTGACGTTCAACAGCGTGCCGCCGACCGTGATCATGCTGGTCGGCCTCCAGGGTTCGGGCAAGACGACGACCGCCGCCAAGCTGGCGCGCCGACTCAAGAGTGAAGGGCGGCCGGCGCGCCTCGTGGCCGCTGACGTTTATCGTCCGGCCGCCATCGACCAGCTCGAGACGCTCGGCACGCAACTGGAAGTGCCGGTCCATGCCGACCGCACCACGAAGGATGTCGTGAAGATCGCGCGCGCCGGCATCGAGGAGAGCCGCCGGGCCCGCGACCGCGTCGTCCTGCTCGATACCGCCGGCCGGCTGCAGATCGACGAGGACATGATGGCCGAACTCGTCAGGCTGCGCGATGCGGTGCATCCGGACGAGATCCTGCTCGTCGCCGACGGCATGACCGGCCAGGACGCCGTGCGGATCGCCCAGGGGTTCAACGACGCGTTAGGCATCACCGGCGTGATCCTGACCAAGATGGACGGCGACGCGCGCGGCGGCGCGGCCCTGTCGATCTACGGCGTCACGAAGAAGCCCATCAAGTACGTGGGTGTCGGCGAGAAGCCGGACGCGCTCGAGGAGTTTCATCCGGAGCGCATGGCCGGCCGCATCCTGCAGATGGGCGACATCGTGTCGCTCGTCGAGAAAGCGCAGGAAGCATTCGACGCCGCCGAGGCAAAGAAGCTCGAGAAGAAAGTGCGGAAGGAAGGGGTCGACCTGCAGGACTTCCTGTCCGCGATGAAGCAGATGCAGAAGCTCGGACCGCTCGAGGGGCTGCTGAAGATGCTCCCGGGCGTGAACGCCAAGATGCTGAAGCAGGTGAATTCCGACCCGAAGCGCCTGAGGCACGTGGAAGCCATCGTGCTGTCGATGACGCCCGAGGAACGGAAGACACCCGGCATCATCAACGGCTCACGCCGCGCCCGGATCGCCAAGGGCGCCGGTCGTCCGGTTCATGAAGTGAACAAGCTCCTTGATCAGTTCAAGGAGATGCAGAAGATGATGAAGAAGGCAACGAACACCGGCGGCGGCAGGGGATGGGGGCTGCCGCCGGGGATGATGAGGTAGGGAAGACGTGAGGACGTGAGGACGCGAGGACGCGATCTCACGACCTCACGATTCACGATTCACGAGTCGGGTGCGCACCGGAAATGCCGGCCGCGCGATGAGCCCGGAGCAGTGCAGGACAACCTGAATGAGGATACCGCAATGGCCGTTCGAATTCGTCTCCGCCGTGTCGGCCGCAAGAAGCAGCCGCACTATCGCATCGTCGTCGCCGACAGCACGAGCCCCCGCGATGGGCGCTTCGTCGAGATCATCGGCCATTACCATCCTCGTCAGGCAGAGAACAGCCTCGAGGTGCAGGCGGAGCGTGCCAACCACTGGCTCGACCACGGCGCCCTGCCGTCGGACACCGTCCGCTCGCTCCTGCGGCGCGCCGGCATCCTCAAGGCGCGACATGAGGCCCGGCTCGCGAAGAAGCTCCAGTCGGCGGCGGTTCCGGTCTCCGGCGAAGACAAGGAGTAACCGGGTTCCGAGCTCAGGGGACAGGGATCAGGGCCGCACCTTGCCTGGCTTCTGAGCTCACTCGCGGCTTCATGTCCGACACCGCAGATCCGGGCGCTGACCTGGTCGTCGTCGGCCGCATCCGGCGTTCTCACGGAGTCAAGGGAGTCGTCGTCGTCGAACCGATGACGGCTTCGGCCGGCGAGGTATTTGTCCCCGGACGTGAATTCATTGCCGGAACGGTGAAGGGCGACCCGGCCTCGCCGGAAAAGCGGCTCCGGGTGGAAATGGCCGAGCCGTTTCAGGGTGGCTTCCGCGTCCAGCTCGATGCGATTGCCGACCGCGATGAGGCTGACCGATGGCGTAACCGCCACCTTCTCGCGCCTCGTGCTGAACTGCCCGAGCCTGGCGCGGACGAGTTCTACCTGCACGACCTCATCGGATTGACGGTGGCAGATGCCAGCGCCGCGACCATCGGACGGGTTGTCGCCTATTACGAACTCCGGCATGACGTGATGATCGAGGTCGAGCGTCCGGGTGCCGGGACGTTCATGGTGCCCTACCAGTTCGTGAGTGAAGTGGATCTCGATGGGAAACGCCTGGTGATCGATCCCCCGGAAGGCCTCGTCTGATCATGTTGATCACCGTCGTCACCATCTTCCCTGAATTCTTCGCCGGTCCGCTCTCGTTGAGCATTCCGGCGCGGGCGGTTGCGGCTGGTGCGGTGCAGTACCGGATCGTCGACCTGCGCGACTACACCCAAGACCGGCATCGAACCGTCCACGACAATCCCTATGGAGGCGGTGCTGGTATGGTGATGAAGCCGGAGCCGTTTTTCGAGGCGATCGACGCCCTGAATCCGACCGGTCCAGTCGTACTGCTATCCCCGCGCGGGCGTCAGTTCACACAGGACGATGCCCGTCGTTATGCGGGGTGCCCTGACCTCACGATCCTGTGCGGGCACTACAAGGACGTCGACCAGCGCGTCGCCGAACACCTCGCTACCGAGGAGATATCGATCGGCGACTTTGTGCTGAGTGGTGGCGAGCCCGCGGCCCTGGCCGTGATCGACGCGACGGTACGCCTTCTCCCCGGGGCCATCGGAGACATCGAAAGCGCGACGGGAGACTCCTTTTACGACCGTGGCCTCTCGGCCCCCAGCTACACCCGGCCGCCGGAGTATCGAGGGCACTCGGTTCCCGAGGTCCTGCTCTCCGGCGA
>CBIHMX010000443.1:0-3144 GCA_966211115.1 uncultured Gemmatimonadaceae bacterium
CACCTCTGGCCCGGCGTGACTGTCTGCAGCGGTTCCATTCTCGGCAGCCGGGTGATCGCGCATCCCGGCGTGCGCATTGGCAGCGAGGGCTACGGGTACGTCTTTGCCCGCGGTGCGCACCAGAAGATTCCGCACGTCGGCCGGTGCATCGTGCACGACGACGTCGATATCGGGGCGAACAGCACGATCGACCGCGGCAGCATCGACGACACCGTGATCGGCGCTGGAACCAAGATCGACAACCTGGTCCAGATCGGGCACAACTGCAGGGTGGGTAGGCTCTGCCTGATCATGTCACAGGTCGGCATCGCCGGATCGACGAGCCTGGGCGACGGCGTGATCGTCGCTGGTCAGGCAGGGATCGGCGGTCACCTCGAAATCGGCGACAAGGTGCAGGTGGCGGCGCAGGCCGGCGTCATTGGTGACGTCCCTGCCGGCGAGACGTGGTCGGGGTATCCCGCCCGTCCGCACCGCGAGTCATTGCGCGCGTCGGCTGCATTGTTCAAGCTGGCCGGCATGATCAAGCGACTGGAGCGCCTGCTGGCGGAGCGCGAGTGATCGGCGGGCGACGAACGATCGCGCGTGAGGCGGAGATCGACGGCGTGGGCCTGCACCTCGGGAAGGCGTGCCGTCTCGTTTTCCGTCCCGCGTCCAGCGGGTCCGGGATCACGTTCGTTCGCGCCGATCGCAATGGACGACGCTATCCCGCCACCGCCGACCTTGCGGTGCTGGCTGAGCGACGCACGCAGCTTGGTGACGGTGACGACGCGCTTCATACGGTGGAACACGTGCTCGCTGCCGTATCCGGTGCGCTCATCGACGATATCGAAATCGTGATGGATGGACCTGAACCGCCCATCGCCGACGGCAGCGCGTTGCCATTCCTGACGGCCCTGATGGATGCAGGTGTGACACAGAACGGCGGGACGCCCGACTATCTCACGGTGCGCTCGTCGTTCACGCATCGCGACGGCGATTCGGAGTACCAGGTCTCACCGTGCGACCGGCTGGACCTCGATGTCACGATCGATTTTCCGCATCCGCTCGTGGGAGGCCAGCGAGGGCGCTGGACCCTCACGCCGGAAACGTTCGCCAACGAGCTGGCACCGGCGCGAACGTTCGGCTTCCGGCACGAAGTCGAGATGTTGCGCTCGCGCGGGCTGATCCAGGGTGGTTCCACAGCGAACGCGCTCTTGCTGGATGACGGTGGTGTGGTAGACAATGCGCTCCGGTGGCCGGACGAATTCGTCCGCCACAAGGCGCTGGATTGTGTGGGAGACCTGGCGCTGGCCGGCCGCCGCGTGAAGGCACGAATCGTCGCGCACAAGCCAAGCCATCGCGGTACGGTAACGCTGGTTCGTGAACTCGTACGCCGGGCCGAGGAGGTCGATCAGGTGTTAGGCATAGACGACATCATGCGGACGCTTCCGCATCGCTACCCGTTCCTGCTGGTGGACCGCATCCTCGAGTACGAGGCAGGCAAACGCGTGGTCGGGCTGAAGAACGTCACGATCAACGAGCCCTTCGTCCAGGGTCATTTTCCCGGCCATGCGATCATGCCGGGCGTGCTGATCATCGAGGCCATGGCCCAGGTGGGCGGCATGTTGCTGATGGCCACGTCGCACCAGGGCGACAAGGTGGTGTACTTCACGTCGCTCGACAACGTGAAGTGGCGGAAGCCGGTACGCCCCGGCGACCAGCTGCTTTTCGAGCTCGACGTCGTCCAGATCCGTGGTCCGATGTGCAAGATGCGCGGCGTGGCGAAGGTGGACGGAACCGTGGTCGCGGAAGCAGACATGTCGGCCATGCTGCGCGACAAATGAAGACCATCCATCCGACCGCGATCATTGCAGAAAGTGCGCAGCTCGGGAACGACATCACGGTCGGTCCCGGCGTCATCATCGGCGAAAACTGTGTCGTGGGTGATGGCTGCATCCTCGATCCGCGCGCGATCCTCGAGCGCAACGTCCGGCTGGACGCCAACGTGCGCATCGGGGTGGGAACGGTGTTAGGCGGCGACCCGCAGGACCTCAAGTTCAAGGGTGAGGACACCTGGGTCGAGATCGGCGAAGGGACCCGCATCCGCGAATACAGCACGGTCAATCGCGGAACGTCGCAGTCGTTGAAGACCACGGTCGGGAAAAACTGCTTCCTGATGTCGTACGTCCACCTCGCCCACGACTGTCACCTTGGCGACGGCGTCATCATCTCCAACGGCACGCAACTCGCCGGTCACGTGACCATCGAGGATCGCGCCATCCTGTCGGGGCTCGTGGCGGTTCACCAGTTCGTGAAGATCGGCAAGCATTCCTTCGTTGGCGGCTGTTCGCGCGTAGCGAAGGATGTTCCGCCTTTTCTGAAGGCGGTGGGGAACCCGGTGAAGCTGTATGGGCTCAACAGCGTCGGACTCCAGCGGTCCGGATTCGACGAGGGCGTGGTGCGCGAGCTGAAGCGCGCCTATCGATTGTTTTTCCGTTCCGAGTTGAATGTGTCGCAGGCCCGTGAACGCGCCGCCACGGAGCTCTCCTCGTCGCCCGAGGTGGAGCACTTCCTCAAGTTCCTCGGCGACACCGACCGGGGGATCATCATCTGAGCGCGACTACACGCATCGGTGTCATCGGCGCGGGCGCCCTGGGCTTTCACCACGTCCGCATCCTGCGGGAAATGGAAGGCGCGCGCTTCGTCGGATTTCACGAAGCGCGGCCCGAGCGCGCCGAACAGGTCAGCCACGAACTCGGTGTCCGGGCGTTCGACGATGTGTCGGCGCTGATCGACGAATGCGATGCCCTCACGATCGTGGTCCCGACGCCGGCGCATCACGCGGTCGCTCGTCAGGCGCTCGAGCGTGGCCGGCACCTGCTGATCGAAAAGCCGCTCACCACCACACTCGCCGAAGCAGACGAGCTGCTATCGATTGCGGACCGGTCGGGTGCGCTCGTGCAGACCGGCCATGTGGAGCGCTTCAATCGCGCGATCCGTGGCGCGCAGGCGTACGTCGATCGCCCCCGCTTCATCGAGAGCGACCGCCTGGCGCCGTTCAACCCGCGCGGCGCCGACGTGGCGGTTGTCCTCGACCTCATGATCCACGACATCGACCTGATCCTGACACTGGTCGGTGAGCATGTCGACCAGGTGCAGGCGGTG
>CBIHMX010000444.1:0-3142 GCA_966211115.1 uncultured Gemmatimonadaceae bacterium
AATCAAAGAGAGAATTCGTAACAGTCGGGTGTAAGGAACGATGAGTATCGAAATGGTGATGGCGATGAAAACCTTGCAGAACCACCAGGAGACGGAACAAGACGCTCCGGTCGAAGCACCTGTCGAAGTGCACGGCGATCATTGGATGGATGTCGCCCGCCGGGCGGTGGCCGAGTTGTTCGGTGAACCTGGGGAGCGGACGTTCGACGTCAAATATTGGAACGGATTCGTTGAGCACGGTGCATCGCGGGAAGACGACCTGAGCCTGGTGCTCAATCGACCCGGCTCATTGCGACGCATGTTCCTCCCCGCGTCGGAACTGGCGCTCGGCGAAGCCTATGTGCGCGGCGACTTCGATATCATCGGCGACGTGGGACAGGCGACGGCGTTGCGCGACGTCCTCGGCACGCGGTTACGTTCGCCACGGCGCATCGCCCGTCTGGTGAATTTGCTCCGGCAATTGCCGGTGGATGACCAGTCTTCAACGGATGGAACGAAGGCACAGTTAGGCGGGAGGCGACACACCCTCGAGCGCGACGCCAGCGCCATTCAGTTCCATTACGACGTCAGCAATGATTTCTATGGGCTCTGGCTGGACGAGCAACGCGTCTATTCGTGCGGGTATTTCACGTCGGACCACCAGGACCTGGATCGAGCGCAGCAAGACAAGCTGGAACTGATCTGCCGCAAACTTCGACTCCGCCCCGGGGAGCGCTTCCTCGATATCGGCTGCGGGTGGGGCGCACTCGTCAGGCACGCGGTGCGGTACCACGGCGTGAAGGCGCTGGGGATCACGCTCAGTCCGTCCCAGGCGGAGTACGCGCGGGAACGCATCGCGCGTGAGGGATTGTCAGCGAGCTGTCTCATTGAAGTCCGCGACTATCGTGACTTGGCGGGGGAAGAGCCGTTTGACAAGATCGCCAGCGTCGGAATGATCGAACACGTTGGCCTGCAGCAACTCCCGACGTATTTCGGCACCTTGTTCGAGCTCATGCAACCCGGCGGGCTCTTTCTCAACCATGGGATCGTCACGCTCGGTGGTGCACGCCATCGCGCGATCCCGGATCGCTTCCTTGCGTGGATCTGGCGATCGGGGTCGTTCATCGATCGGTACGTATTTCCCGACAGCGAACTCGTGCCGCTGGCGGAAGTGACACGAAGCAGCGAGTCGGCGGGCTGGGAGGTTCGTGACGTAGAAAGTCTGCGCGAGCACTACGCGCGAACGCTTCGCCTCTGGGTGAGCCGGCTCGAGGCAAACGCCGCAACGGCCATCGAAATGGTGGGAAACGAGACCTACCGCATCTGGCGGCTGAACATGGGAGCCGCCGCGGATGCATTCAGTGGTGGGCGCATCGGCCTGGTGCAAGCGCTGCTGGCGCGCGCCGACGGCGCTGGTGCGGTATCACTCCCGTGGACGCGTGCCGACATCTATGCGCAGGCCGATGAATAACAAGTATGGGTCACGTCACCGGAATGCGATCCGCGTAGATTCGCGCTATCCGCGACGACTCGCTTCTCCAGCTGTTGACCTGTCCTGTGCTCGACCACGCGCAGTGAGCGACGCAAGTGACCGAGACAGGTGGGGCAAAGACAAAAGGCGGGCCATTGGCCCGCCTTTGTCATTGCCCCTCCTGGGATCGAACCAGGACTCTCCTGATCCAGAGTCAGGCGTGTTGCCAGTTACACCAAGGGGCAGATTTTCCGCTCCCGCACGCTGACTACCGCGCCACGGTTCGGGGTACGCAACTTACCCCTCCACGCCCCCTCCGGCAACCCCTCGGAAATCCCGTAACCTCTGGCGTCACAGTCCTTTGCGCTTCTCCCGCAACCCGCTGTCTCTTCGTCTCTTGGGGCTCGCTCTCGCGACCTCGGCCGCCGCTTGCCAGTCGTCCATCGACGCGCTCGGCGCCAACCCGGCCACCGCGCGGCAGGCCGCCGACCACCTCTTTGCCAGCTTCGCGTACCGCTTCTATGAAGTCCAGCGCGACTCGAACTTCGATCGCGCCCGCAAGCTCATGGGCCAGTACGCACTCATCCCGTCCCGACTCTACACCGATCCCACGATCTGGAACAGCAGCCGCGCCGATAGCACCCGCACCCTGCTGGTCAGCGCGAGCTTCGCCAACAACCACTACACCTTCACCGCCAACCCCCAGGCGCCGCCGCCACGCGCACTCGGCGACCAGCGGCACTCGCTCCAGCTCAAATGGTTAGGCGGCGGCGATTACGAATGGTTCACGCAGGTCGATCACGCCGTCGGCTCCGCCAGACCGGCGGACATCGCGGCCGCCGTCGTGGCGACGCTGACCGCGGCCGAAGACCGGTCGCCTGACGAGTTGCTGGCCGAGTCGCGGGACCTGTTTCCGGAAGCGGCGCGTCACCTGTCGCAGCTGTTCGATATCGATTCGCTGCGCACCCGGCACGACCACGGCGCTACCCTGACGACGCTGGCGGTGCGATTCCAGCCCGCGCGCCTCAGGCCCCGCTACTCGTACTTCGCGAACTTCATCAGCAAGTACATCATGGACGCGGTGTACCGCGTACAACTGACGGACCACGCCGGCCGCCAGTTCTTCGACGCCACCGGCCGGGATGGCCGGCTGGTCATGAAGGTGCGCTCGAGGGAGCACAAGCTCATCTCGTTCGACGGCACAGGAATGGCGATGCCCGATTCGCTGAAACTCCTCGTCGATGTCTCGATGAAGTACGGCCTTTTCCGGGTTGGCGTCACGAAACTGGTCGGGGACTTCACGATCGAGCGATCGACCACCCGGCGCGCCTGGATGATGCGATTCAGGCAGGAACCAGCGTGGCACTTTCCATTGGCGGTCGACAAGCTCATCAAGAACTCGCTCCGGCGGCCATTCCGCGGCAGCGGGGCAGAATTGTCGTTAGGTTTCCGCCAGGACGGCTCGCAGACGCTGAGCGAGCGTCACGCCCGTTTCGTCGTCAACGAAGGCGCCATCATGCGCTGGCTCGGCAGGCTAGGTGCGTCGGCGTTTGGCGATTTCTCGGGACGGACGGAGCTCGAGGAGAACCTGTTTCTTTATGAGACGTTTGAGGCACTGCGTAGAGCGGGGAATCGGGAATAGGGAATCGGGAATCGGGAATCGGGAATCGGGAATCGGGAATCGGGAATCGG
>CBIHMX010000445.1:0-3136 GCA_966211115.1 uncultured Gemmatimonadaceae bacterium
GACGAAACCGTTCGACTTCGGCGAGCTGCTGGCCCGCCTCCGGGCACTCGACCGGCGGCACGGGGACACACTTACTTCGAGGCTCGCGGTCGGCGACCTGGTGCTCGATAGCCAGCGTCGCGTCGCGACCCGCGGCGGTCGCGAGATCTCGTTCACCTCCCGCGAGTATGCGTTCCTCACCTACCTCGCCCGCAACGCCGGTCGCGTCGTGACGCGCGCCGAGTTGATGGAAAACGTCTGGGACGATCACCAGAATTCGTACTCGAACATCATCGACGTGTACGCGGGTCGTATCCGTCGGAAGATCGATGAAGGCGAACGCGTCGCCCTGTTCAGCACGATTCGTGGGGTCGGTTTCATCCTGGAAGTCCCTCGTGCGGCGCCACAGCCGAGGCAGAGAAAACGCGCCGCCCCCCGCCGCGAGTAGGATCCGCCGCACACCCTACACCCCACACCACGCTTCTACCGAATGTCCTGGCCCTCCTCGATCCGCGTCCGCCTCACCCTCTGGTACGCGATCCTGCTCGGGCTCCCCCTCGCCATCTTCGCGATCGTGTCGTACGTGGCGTTCTCGCGCGCCCTGGTCAGCAGCACCGACCGGTTCATCGGCGAGGCGTTAGGCGCGTTCACCCGCGAGCTGGGCGCCGAGCGTCGCGCCGGACTCTCCATCCGCGACGCGATGCGCGCCACCGTGGCCGAAGTCCGGTTCCGCGAGCTCCACATCCTGATCACCGATCCCGCCGGCCAGGTCGTCGCGCGCGGGGACTTCACCAGCGACAGCACCGTCGGCGTGCCTGACGAGAGCGTCCTCGTTTTTGCCCGCACCAGCGCCGGATCGGAACCGCGGTCGATGCGCCTCCAGTCGACGGACGGCGAACACCTGCTTCGGGTGCAGCCGTTGGACGTCGACGGCCAGCGGTACACGTTGACGGGCCAGTACCCGCTCCGCGAAGCCGAGCGGATGATGGCCGGCATCCGCCGCATGTTCGTCATCGCCATTCCGCTGCTGATCCTGGTGGCGGCCACCAGCGGATACTTCCTGGCTGACCGGAGCTTCCGGCCGGTGGCGTCGATGGCGTCGTACGCCGCCGAGATCAGCGCGACCAACCTGCACGAGCGCCTCCCCGTCAGCGGCGGCGATGAACTCGTCAGGCTCGCGCGCGTGATCAACGATCTGCTCGACCGGCTGGAGCGATCGTTCGAGCAGCAGCGCCGGTTCATGGCCGACGCCTCGCACGAGCTGCGCACGCCGACCGCCATCGTCCGGACCGAAGCCGACGTGACGCTGTCGCGGCCGATGCGCACCAACGAGGAATATCGCGAGTCGGTCGTCATCATCCAGGACGCCGCCCGCCGCCTGACGAGGATCGTCGACGACCTGTTCCTGCTCGCTCGCGCCGACGCCGGGCATCTCGTCGTCCATCGGGCGCCGCTCTATCTCGAGGACGTGGTGGACGACGCAACCCGGGGCGTGCGTCCCCTGGCCGATCGGCGCGGGATTCGCGTCGCGCTGACCAACGTGGTCGAGGCGCAGGTCGTCGGTGACGCCGATCTCCTTGGCCGGCTCCTGCTGAACCTCCTCGACAACGCCATCAAGCATTCGCCGGATGGATCGACGGTCGAGGTGGACATGAGCCGTCACAACGGCGAATGCGCGGTCGCGGTGATCGACGCTGGCCCCGGAATCCCCGCGGAGGCGAGGGCGCGCGTCTTCGAGCGATTCTTTCAGGTCGACGCATCCCGCGCCCGTCACGACAATTCGCAGACCAGTGGCGCGGGGCTCGGCCTCGCCATCGCCCGCCGGATCGCGGACGTGCACGGCGGCCGGGTCGAATTGGTGGACTCGCGGCCGGGTCGCACCGAATTCCGGTTAACGGTCCCGGTTCAGCCCACGACCTAGGGAATCGGGTCCGTTTCGTCCCGCGGAGCTTGCCCGGACCGCCAACGCGCAACGATACTGACGCGTGCATGAACTATTCATTACTTGGGGGCTGACCCCGGGTCTGACCCCGGGTCTGACCCCCGCACCGATGAGGCTTTCGTGATTCGACGATCACTGATTGTAATGAGCTTCGTGCTCGCTCCCGAAATGATGGAAGCGCAAGCAGATACCTCGCGTGCCGACTCCACCGCGCGACGCCTGAAGAGCGTGACCGTCAGCGGTGCGCGCTCGGCTGGCGTGGTGGGGGGTGCCAGCGCTGTCGTCGTTCGACCGGCCGAACTACGGTCGTCGCCCGCGCCGCTGCTCGACCAGGCGCTGCTCGAATCGCCCTTCGTGCACGTTCGCCAGAATTCGCGCGGTGAGAAGGAGCTTTCCGTTCGCGGGTCCGAATCTCGTCAGGCCGCCGTACTCCTCGACGGCGTCCCGATCACCCTCGGCTGGGATCACCGCACCGACCCGTCGGTCATCCCGATCAACGGGGCTGACCGGCTGGTCATCGTCAGAGGGCTCGGGTCGCTGCTGAACGGGCCGAACACCCTGGGTGGATCCATCGAGGTCACTCACGATCCGTTGTTCCAGCCAAGCAGACTCGTGGGAGGGTTTGGCGTGGACGAGAACAGCGCGATCGTGGGCACCCTCGGCGGCGGCTGGCGCGTCGCGGACGTCGCCGGTGGCGCACTGTCGATCCGCGGTGGCATTGCCCATCGCCAGCGTGATGGCGTGACCCTGCCTGACGACGCGATCGACCCGACGTCGGTCGATGGCCTTCGCACGAATACGGACCTGACCGAAACCGACGGCTACGCCGCGGTTCGCTGGGGAAACCTGAACGGACGCTCCATCGGCTTCACAGTGTCCCATCTCGACGCCGAGAAGGGCGTGCCGCCCGAGGAAGGTGTCGCCGAGCCACGACTGTGGCGCTATCCCTACCATCGGCGGACGATCGGCGCCCTCTCGGCCAACACCGGATCCTTCACCACGCCGTTAGGCACGGGCTCGCTCGAACTGGGCGCGGGCATCAACAAGGGCAAGATGAAGATCGAGTCCTTCACCGCCCGCGACTATGCCACGGTGGACGGCATCGAGCTGGGCGACGAACGTACCACCACGCTGCGGGCCGTGCTGTCTCATTCGTTAGGCCCGGCGACGCTACGGGCCGGCAACACCACCGCCGACGTGAAGTACGAGGAAACA
>CBIHMX010000446.1:0-3136 GCA_966211115.1 uncultured Gemmatimonadaceae bacterium
CGTTGCCGGGTGGCTCGCTCGCTCGGCGGAACCGTTCCGTTGGGGAATGAACCCCGCCTGCCTCACGGGCTTCCTCGCGAAACTCGAACTGTTTCCAGCGACGATTCATGACCACCGCGCGCTTGTTGCCGAACTGGATCCTGTGCGAAACGAAAAGTCAGAGTTGGCGGAAGGTGAGTACCTCGTCGAGGCCCACGCGACATGACCCTGGAGCCAGTGATGTGGCGGGTCGCGGTGGATGGCGTTGAAGTCAGCGCGGCGTTTGACCCGTGCGCCGACGAATCGGCGCCGGTGTTCGTCCTCGCACACGGCGCCGGCGGCAACCTGGCCGACCGAGGCGTAGTGACGACGGCGAAGACGCTGCGTGAGCACGGACTCCACACGGTCCGGTTCAACTTCGTCTATCGTGAGCGGAAGATCGCCCGTCCGGACCCGATGCCCAGACTCATGGCCTGCATCGCCGCGGTGGTCGAGCAGACGAAACGTGAACTCGGCGCACGCCGGTTGATCATCGGCGGCCGTTCGATGGGCGGTCGGGCCGGGTCAATGCTGGCCGCCGAAGGGTTTGCATGTGATGGACTGCTGCTCCTCGCGTATCCGCTCCATCCGCCGAAACAGCACGAAAAGCTCCGCTCAGCGCACCTGCCCCAGATCCAGGTACCCGTTCTCTGCATCAACGGAACGCGCGACGATTTCTGTTCAAGGACGATCATGGAGGATGTGCTGCTGACTGTCGGCCCGCAGTGGAGGATGCACTGGGTCGAGGGCGCTGACCACAGCTTCCATGTCCTGAAGTCGTCTGGGAGAAACGATTCTGCTGTGATGCAGGAGATCGGTGGGGTGACTTCCGATTGGTTGACGTCGGATGAACGCAGGTAAGGCAGAACACGGAGGGCACTGAGTTCGCTGATGCACACCGATGGAGCAAGCACTGCGGGGCGTCACACATTCACACAGCAATAAGGTGACTGGGCGCCCCGCAGTGCTTGCTCTACCAGTGTTCATCCGTGAAAACCAGCGCCCTCCGCGATCCGCCCTACCCGCCCTTATCGCAGTTCCCGAATCCAGATGTTCCGGAAACGGACGGGGTCACCATGGTCCTGCAGAAGGATCGGCATCTTCTCCGGGTGCGCCTCATAAGGCGGTCGGGCGTAGTGTCCGGTGGGGCCGCTCAATTTCACTTCGTCCTGTACCTTCACGCCGTTATGCATAACGGTAATCGTCGCCGGGCGCGTCAGCCTGCCTGACGAGTCCCAGCGGGGTCCATGGTAGATGATGTCGTAGGACTGCCATTGGCCTGGCGGACGTGACGCGTTTGCGGTGGGCGGATACTGGCCATAGATCGCGGCCGCCTGGCCGTCCGGGTACGTCACGTTGTCATGGGAATCGAGGACCTGGACCTCGTACCGGTTCAGGACATAAACGCCGCTGTTCCCCCGGCCCTGCCCCGCACCCGTCACCGGCAACGGGGCCATCCATTCGACGTGCAGGTGCGCGTCGCCGAAGGCATCGCGCGTCAGGATGTTGCCCGTTCCGCGCTTCACCTCGAAGAAGCCATCGCCAACGACCCAGCCCGCCGCGTTGCCGTTCTCGTGGACCCACTTCGACAGATCGGTTCCGTCGAACAGGACCACCGCGTCCGCCGGGGCCTTGACCGGCAGCGCATCGTTGCCCGGCTGTACGACCGGAGGCTGCGGCCGATCCTTCGCGTGGATCGGCCACTCCGTGCTCGGTTGCGCAGCGGCCGATCCGGACACTATCGCCACCAGGACGCAGGACCTAACGAGCAGCTTTCCATTCATGGGTACCTCGCCATTCCGCGGGATCGGGGCGCAGCGTTGACACGCCAGGGCGGAAACGCAGGATCAGCCGCACGCCGCGCTGCCAGGTCACGAACGCATAGCCCCACTGCACCAGGACGCTCAATCTGTTCCGGAATCCGGCCAGATACAGGATGTGCACGAAGAGCCAGAGAAACCCTGCCGGCACGCCGCTGAACGTGAACCAGGGAAACTCCGCCAGAGCCCGGTACCGTCCGATCACAGCCAGGTCGCCGTGTGTGTGGTAGTGGAACGACTTGCGCGGCTTCCCCAGCAGGTCCGCGAAGACGTTCTTGCCCGCCCGCGCGCCCATCTGCATCGCCGGCTGTGCCACGCGCGGCACCGCCTTTCCCCCGGGGTCACTCACGGCCGCCTGGTCCCCGGCGACGAAAATCTCGGGATGGCCGGGAAGTGAAAGGTCGTCGCTCACCTTCACATGCCAGGCGCGATCAACGCAGTCTGGAAATGCCTTCGACAGCGACGACCCGCGGTTCCCGGCCGCCCAGAAGACGGTGCGCGACGCAATCTCTTCGTCGCCGAGCCTGACGAGTCCGTCGCCGATCTCCGTCACGGGTACGTTCAGCCGGACCTCCACGCCGAGCGCGCGCAGGTCCTGCAACGCGCGCTCGGAGAGGTGCGGTTGGAACGCGGGAACGAGCCGGGGCCCGGCTTCGACCAGGATGATGCGGGCAGTGGCCGGATCAATCCTCCGAAAATCCCTGCTCAGAGCTTCTCGTGCGATTGATACCATGATGCCCGCAAGCTCCACGCCCGTGGGACCACCGCCGACGATCACGATTGTCAGATGCTCCCGCCTTTCGGCTTCCGTCTCCGCGCGCTCCGCCGCCTCGAACGCGGCCAGGAAACGATTCCGGACCTCGAGCGCATCCTCGATGGTCTTGAGCCCGGGCGCATACGGCTCCCAGTCGTCGTGACCGAAATAGGCGTGCCGTGAACCCGCGGCCAGGATCAGGTAATCGTATTCGAGCTCGGAGCCGCTTCCCGTGCGAACGCGACGCTGGTCCTTGTCGATCGACTCGACGTTGTCCTCGAGCACGGTAACGTTAGGCACCGACCGGAGCACCCACCTGATCGGCACCGCAATGTCACTCGGCGCCAGCGCGCCCGTGGCGACCTGATAGAGCAGCGGCTGGAAGACAAAGTGATTGGAGCGGTCGACCAGCGTGATATCGGCATGGGCGTGCCGGAGCGCCTTTGCCGCCTCGATGCCCGCGAAACCGCCGCCGACGATGACAACGCGCTTCTTCATGATTCACGATTCACCGGTCCCGGCACCATGACCGACAGCGCTACAC
>CBIHMX010000447.1:0-3123 GCA_966211115.1 uncultured Gemmatimonadaceae bacterium
GTGCCGGACCGCGGCGACCACGCCGATCAGTATTCCGACGCCCACAATCCAAAGTCCCAGCTTCGACTGAGCAACGTGCAGATCGGCCAGTGCCACGTTTGATGTTCCCGGCGAAGCAACGCGCGTTCCGTTGCCGATACTGGTGAGCGCGTGCCGCGCGAAGGCGAACATGGTCAGGCCAGCGAGCACCGTGAACACGGCGATGGCGTCGACGAAACGATCGGCGGAATTGGGTGCGGTTTTCATATCGCTGGCCAGGGTCGCTTGGTGGACGACCAACCTCGGATTCCGGCCACTTCAGCACAAAAAGGTGTCTGACCCCTTTTGTGCGGGTTGACCTGCTGGTGTGTGGCGTGCGTCACCGGGCAGGCAAGTTGTGACGTCTGACTGGGTTGCTGGACGTTTACGGAATTCGTCTTTCCGTAGATGCGATTGCCCCTGTCGTTCCCTCGTTTCAGCCGTCGCCACGCAGCTCGTGCGGGAGCCATCGGCGGATCGCTCCTCGTCGCCGTACCGCTGGCATTTGCTGCGACGGCCATGACCGGCGGCAAGGCGGAAGACTCACGCGCCGAGTTGGTGAACGTGCCGGCTCGCGGCCTGGTTTCATCGGGAACGTTCGATTCCCTCGCCGGGCGGAGCGGTCACCTTCGCGTGGCATTCCTCACCCGTGAGGACATCGAGCACCTGCCGTCGCTCGTCAAGCGTTTCGGGTCGGACGTGACGTTGCCCGGCGTGCGGACCCTGTCGTTCCCGCGTGATGGATCGGGCTTCGCCTTCGTGACGCTCAAGCCGTGGACAGAGAAGGCCGGCGGGTACGTCAATTCGTACAACGTGGGCTGGTGGCCCGGCGAGCGACGCCGCATGTCGGACAATTACGAGAACCCGATCGGGTTCATCGAGGTCACACCCGAGAACGTGGACCTGCGACTGTCGACGCACTTTTCGCTGCGCAGTTTCATTACGCATGATCAGGCGCAGGTCTGGCCGAAATACGTCGTCATGCGGGAAGAGCTGCTCGACAAGCTCGAGCTGGTGTTGTCGATGCTGGAATCGCAGGGTGTCGCGACACAAAACGTGGTCGTGCTGTCCGGCTTCCGCACGCCGCAATACAACAAGCGCGCTTCATCCGAGGGCGCGGCCTACGCCAGCCGGCATCAATACGGCGATGCCGCTGACGTTATCATCGACGCGAACGGCGACGGCCGCATGGACGACCTCAATCGCGACGGAACGGTCGACTTCATGGACACGGACGTGATCAACCGCGCCGTGGAAAGGGTCGAGAAGCAATTCCCCGACCTGGTCGGTGGCCTTGGTCTCTATCACGCAACGGGTCCAAGCGGCCCGTTTGCGCATATCGACGTCCGTGGCACTCGCGCGCGCTGGACTAACTCCCGGGCCGGGCGCGTTGCGGTGAATGCGATTGCCGCGGCGCCGGCGGTTCAATCCACGCCGACCGGAACGTGCAAAGCTCCGCCCGAGTTCGCGCACCTCTGCAAGAAGCGATAAGGTCTGATTTCACGACGATTGCCGCGGTAGGGCAAATCGCGGACGACGCTGATCAAACCGGTGAGACGCGGACAGGGCAACGACATCTTGGCACGGATCTTCGCCGAAACGGGCGAATCGAACCGACGATCGATTCCAGACACGGCGTCACTCCTACGGCTTCGGTCTACAGTGCTGTACTTCCGCCCATCGCTGGCCGAGATCCAGAACAGAATGAAATCCGCGTAGATTCGCGGAATCCGCGCCGACTCGCTTCTCCATCTGTTGACCTGCCGCGCCAATCCGCTCGCGCCTAATCCGCGTAGATTCGCCCAATCCGCGCCGACTCGCCTCTCCAGCCGTTGACGTACCCGCGCTGATCCGAAGTGAAGCCGCGTCTTCCGCGTTCTTGCCCTTACAGCGCGAATCGCCGGTAAATACATTCGGCCGCATGCTGTCCCGCCGATCATTCCTGGGCTGGATGAGTGCGCTTGGCGCTTCACTCGGGATTGGGATTCGACCGAGGAGCGCTTCGAATGTCGGCGTCAGGGCACAATCGACCTCACTCGACCCCGCAGTTGTCGCGAGCCTGGCGGCGGCAGTCCTTCCTTCCGAGTTGGGTGAGGCTGGATTCACCCGTGTTGGTCGCGAATTCAGTGGGTGGATCGGCGGGTATCGCGCCGGCGCGGAAGTCGTGCATCCCTACGGCAGCGCCGAGTTGCGGAAGACGGGCGAATCGCCCATGAACCGGTGGCGCGGTCAACTCACCACGCTCGACCAACAAGCGCGACAACAGCATCAGCGCGCATTCGTCGACCTCAACGTCGCGCAACGGCGGGACCTGGTAACCGCGGCGCTGGCGGCGGATCGAATCAACCGGATGCCGGATCCGATCGGCGCCAACCACATCGCGCTCGCGGTACTGTCGTGGTACTTCTCGTCGCCTGACGCGACCGACCGCTGTTACAACGCACGCATCGGCCGCAATCAGTGCCGGCCCCTGGTGAATGCGCCTCGCCAGCCTTTGCCTCTTGCCGGAAACGGGAACTCCTCGGGCATCGGCCGCGAAATTGGGGCCGCCGGATCATGAGCATGCGCGTCATCGAGACCGACATCTGTATCGTCGGATCAGGAATTACGGCCGCGATGGTGGCCGAAAAGCTCGCCGACGAACGGAACGTTCGCGTGCTGGTTGTGGAAGCGGGCGACGACATGCCTCCGTTGCAGGACTGGTACGGCCTGCGTCGCCGCTTCCTCGATTATGGCGAGAGTCCCTGGCCTGACGATCATCTCGACGACGCCTCGGTCGATGGCATCCAGTCACGATCGATGGGCGTTGGGGGCCTCGCGATGCACTGGGGCGGCGTCACGCCGCGCTTCAGTCCCGAAGACTTCCAGCTTCGCACGACCAGCGGCGTTGGCGATGACTGGCCGATCACGTTCGACGACCTCGATCCGTTCTATCAGGAGGCCGAGGTCCGGATGGGAATCTCAGGGGAACAGGGTCCCGCCGACATCGATCCGCGCGGCCAGCCATTTCCGCTGCCCAAGCTCCCCCTCTCGTACAACCTGGAGAAGTTGCAGGAGTGGGTGAGCGGCGCAGGCATCCCGACGTGGAGCCAGCCGTCGGAGAAG
>CBIHMX010000448.1:0-3122 GCA_966211115.1 uncultured Gemmatimonadaceae bacterium
CCTCGATGTCGTGCGCGGCGACGGCATTGCCGGCCAGCAGCGCCTGCACGAAGCCGTGGCGGATGAACCAGACGAGGTTGTCGCGCGCCCGCGAATGCACGAGCGCCGGACCGGTCACCCAGATGACGTAGCCGCCGCGCCGCCGTTCGGCGACCAGCATCCGGGCGAGCTGGCCGTAGTCGATGGGCTTTTCGCGCGACACCTGGCTCGACATGAAGTGAAACTCGCCTGCCACCGCGCCGGGTGGATCGAAGCCCCGCGCGTGAACCAGGACGCCCTCACTTCCGTCCTCGGCGCGGCCAACGACGACCTGGTCGCCGCGTTTGACACGACGCCCTTCGCGCACCCACCACGTTCCGCTCGCGTCGAGCACGAGGCACCCGTCCATGCGTGGTTCGCGCGGCATGCGCCACGATCCGTCCTGGCCTTTCACGTACGAGGGCAGGTTGGTGGTGGCGAAGAACCCTTCCGGCAACACGCCGTCTGCTTCGCACGACACCAATCGGGCGGCGGGTGCCGCCACCAGCTCCGATGCAGAGAAATCCGGCGGACGGTATGCCAGCGGTTCCGGTACGCTCATCGATCAGATGATACGCTTGCCCAGCGCGCTCAACACCAGTTCGGTGCCCAGCGTGGCGGTTCGATTGTGCTCGTCGAGCACGGGGTTCACCTCGACCAGGTCGAGTCCGATCAGCTTGCCCGTATCGGCGAGCATCTCCATCGCAAGATGTGCTTCGCGATAGGTCATGCCGCCCGGAACCGGCGTGCCAACCCCCGGCGCCTCGTCAGGCGCGAGGCAGTCGAGGTCGAAGGAGACCCAGATGCCCGCCGTGCCGTCGGACGCGATCGAGATCGCCTCTTCCATCACGCTGCGCACGCCCCGTTCGTCGATCGAGCGCATGGTCAGGGCGCGAAGCTTCCACTTGCCGATGTGTTCCCGTTCGGCTTCATCGGCGTCGCGCAGGCCGACGATCGCGACGTTGTTCGCGCGCACGGCAGGCTTGACGCCAGCCACGTTCACGAGTGCGCTGTCGCCATGGCCGAGCAGGTGCGCGAGCGGCATGCCATGGACGTTCCCGGAGCGCGAGCTCCCGGGCGTATTGAGGTCGGCGTGGGCATCGATCCAGATCACGCCGATCCGCGCCTCACGCGCCGCCTGGAAGGCCGCGGCACCGGCAATGGATCCCGCGGCCAACGAGTGATCGCCACCAAGCAGGAGTGGAAAATGACCTTGTTCGAGCGCCGTTTTGGTCAGCGTCGCCAGGTCGCGGCACACGCTCGTGATCGCGCCGAGGTAACGGGCGCCCCGCTGCGCGCCGCGCTCAGCATCTTCACGGAATGGAACGGCAACGTTCCCGAGATCTTCAACGCTATGGCCGAGCTGCTCGAGCCGTTCTCGAAGATCAGCGTACCGGACCGCATACGGGCCCATGTCCACGCCACGCCGGGACGCGCCGAGGTCCATCGGGACGCCGATAATTCGAATGGACGTCATGCCCTAAGATAGCGATGAGCAAAAGAGCGAAGCGGTGGCGCGATCCGGCGCCTCCACCTCGCTCTTCGCTCTCGGCTCGGTGCCGACGACGTTATGCGATAACGCGTGACTGAAGTGGCGCCGGGGTCGCTACGCCAGGTCCGCTACCGTTGGTCCCATTGCCGTTCACCAGGACGCCGTGCGTTCCTGGTGCGACGCCGTTCCCGTTGGTCGGGATGCCGTGACCATTCGCGTGATGCCCATTATGACTGGCGCCATTGCCGTTCGTGGCGACTGATTCGACCGACGCAGGGCTCAGGCTCAACAGGTGTTCGATCACGTCGCCGGCTGTATAGTCGGGATTCGCACGGAAGAACGAGCCGAGGGATGCCAGTTCGTCGCCGCTCGTCACGATCGGCATCTCCTCGACACCGCCGTCGCGGACCTGAGCCTGTCCGATGTTCGCGAACAAGCCATTGCACAGGCATTTCCGGCCTTCGGTTTCCTCGACCGTTCCACCACGCTTGACGTACGTGTCGATCGGTTCCGCCGCGCACCGGTAACCCAGCCGGCCACTCTCTTCCTTATAGGCCGTGCGCAGATACCCGAGGTCGCAGCAACGCGTTCGTCCTTCGGCTCGCGAGTTGACGCCGTCCATCTCGACGATCTTGAACGGATATCCCGTTGGCGAGGCACGAGGATCGGTCCTCACGTTGACCTCACCGCGCATGACGCCGCGGCGCACCTGGTCCTTGAGCTCGGACGTAAAGCCGGACTCTTCGCAATAGGCGAACAGCGTGCCGACCTGGACCCCGACGGCTCCCGCCGCCTGGGCAGCTTGCAGGCGTTCGGGCGAACCGGCGCCGCCGGCGAGCCAGAACGGCAACCCGAGCTCCGTCATTTTTCCGAGATCGACGAGGTCGCGATCGCCGTAAATGGGCTCGCCGTGGTCGTTCAGCTTCAGTTCACCGCGCGGCGGCGCGTTGTGACCACCAGCGGTGGGCCCTTCGATCACGAACCCGTCGACTCGGCCGGTCGCCTTGCGAGCGAGCGTCATGGCCAGCGAGTTGGCGGAGATAATCGCCAGGAACCGCGGACGATACAACGGATCAGATGGCGACCAGTGATCGCGCGGATTGAAACGCAGATATTCCGTTTCGCCGGCGGCGAGGCCTTCGACGTCGAACTTGATCGAGACCGGGTCGTGATTGGCGAGGTTATCGAGGACGCCCGGAATTTCGCGCGGGATGCCGGCGCCCATGAGGACGTAGCCGACGCCGGCGAGCATGGCACCGTACAGCGTCGGAAGGTTCGGCATCTGCACCTTCGTCAGCAGGTTCAGTCCGACCGCCTTCGAGTGTCCCTCACGCGCCAGCCAGACTTCCACGAATGCAGCGATCATCGTGATCTGCTGGCGGGCCAGGCTGACCGACTGCTTGTACATCGGCAAGGCCTTGTACGGCGTCTTGGGCGGACGACCCTCGGGCAGGAAGAAGCGGCTCAGGACCGCTTCGGCCACATTCGGGATCGGAAAGTGCGCCATGGCCCGGCGCACGTGGCCACCGATGTCACCGTCCTGCAGCCGCCGAACCATGATCGAATCGACACATGTCCCTGACACGACGCCGAGCTGGCCTTTCTTCGATAC
>CBIHMX010000449.1:0-3100 GCA_966211115.1 uncultured Gemmatimonadaceae bacterium
GACGACCAGACCGTAATACAACGGTTTCGTATCGGGAATGTCCGGTCCATTCCAGGACCAGGTCGGGTCGGTCCGGCGCATGCGTTCCTCTATTCGGGCACGGGCCTCGGAACGCTCACTGCGCGAGACGGGTTCCGCCCGAACATCACGCCGCACGCTCACGATACGCCCGTCAGGCTGGTGGATCTCGAATGCATAACGATTCGGAAACCCCGCAATCAGTGCGCCGAATGGACTGGCCGCGACGTATCGACTCGGCGTGAACGGAACACCGTTACTCACGGATGCCCGTCCGTTTGTCGCTCGCAGGGTGAGATTCTTCGGGCCAGGCGGGGCATGCAATGTGTCTAGTAACGTGACGTCGCCGCGATAACGCATCCATCCGGTTGGTTGGCGCTCCAGGTCGCGCAGGTTCATGATCTGCTTGCGCGTCACGATTCGGCCGGCGCTGTCGACCATGAGCGCTCGCGTGTACTGGGCGGTTCCGCCGCCGCTCATGCCGCTGGGCGTGATCCATTGCGTGAGGAAATTGCCGTTGGCGGCGTACACGTTCACGCGCCAGTTCCCCGTGTCCCAGACGATCAGGCGGCCATCGGGAAGCGTCGCGACACCGGAGGCCGATCGATATTCCCCCGGCCCCGACCCGCTCCGTCCGACCTGGCCGATGAACTTGCCACTCGCGTCGTAATGCCTGACGACTGGCACCTGTCCGTCGAACACGTAGAGTGATCCATCCCGGCCGAGCGCGATGTCCGACACCTGTCCGATCATGTACGCCTCGTCGCCATCGGCCACGCCGATGCTCATCTCCTCGACCAGTGTCGCAATCCCGGTGTGACGCGGCGCCTGCACCGTGCGGACGATCGTGTCATTCCGCACCTGCAGCGGTTTGATTGAAAGCAGTTGCGCCGGTGAAGCGGTGGACGTCGCGAGCACCGCAAGGCCGGACCAGAATGCGAAAGGTGTGCGCATGACAGTATCCGTAAGGGAATTCAGCGCTGGTTCCTCTCGATTTGTCCCGTTTATCGGCGTTCGCGTTTCCTCTGCGTATCATCGAGCCCGCTAACCGCCACCGGCCGGCCCAGGAAGGAGCAATACCGTTTGATTTCGGAGCGGATTCGTTTCATCTCGGAGGGCGTCAACCGGGCCAGCACGTCAAACGTGAGCGTCGTCGCATCCTTTCCGACGGAACGCCGCCAGCCACCAGCCAACTGTCCGTCGAGTGCGATCACGTTGCCGATCAGGGTGCTGCCGCCTGTGACGATCTTCGTGCTCTTCAATCGTCCGCCGATAGCACTGCGGTCCCGGTAACCGATGAAGAATTCGTCGTAGTTCGGGAGCAGGTGCGCCGAGGGGCGTGGTCGAGCCACGCGATCGCCCGTGCTCCAGTACGTCCGGCCGCCGATCGTGACCTCCTCGAGCTCCTCCGAGGCCAGCTCGATGCCCTTCCGCACATCGCTCATGGGAAGACCCGACCACCAGCCGAAATCTGCGGGTGTCGCCGGCGATCGCGCGCGGAAATAACGAAGCGTGAGCTCGTGAATCGCGGCGTCGCGGTCCCTGAGCGCCGCGGGTGGCACGCGTTCTTCAACGAGGGCATACGTGAACTGTTTCCCGCGCCGCGGGCCGCTGCAGATGATCGCTTCCAGTTCGGCGCGCATAACGATATGCGCGAGTCGCTGGACACCGAGTTCACCGAGCCGGGCGCGAGTGAGTTCGGCCTTGAGCTCGTTCCGTGTGAGGTAACGTCCTCCACGAAGCGCATGCTCGATCGCGGCGTTGCTTCGCCTGTACACCTTGTCGTCGAGCGCAAGGTGCTGGTCATAGGGTGTCATCCGCTTCATCACGAGCGGCCCCGTCAGGGCGAGCATCCACCTCAGGTCGAGCGGATCCACGAAATGCCAGGTAGGGCGCAACACATGCGTCCGGATGATCTCGCCTCTGCTGAATTCGGCTTCGATCGCGGCATCGTCCAGACCGACGGTTCGGCGGGCAATCGCCCACTTCGCGCCGTCATAGTCCTGGGCCTGAACGGCGCCCAGCGCGTGAACGACCTCACGCGCCGAGATGAACGACGTCTGGGCAAGGAAAGACCTGCTAAGGCGCAGCTTGGCAATATCCATCGAGAATTCTTCGAGTCAGATCGTGTGGCCCGAAAGAAAGCGTGCCACACCGATGAGGCCAAAGGCTGGAGGCCCGAGGCTCATGGAAAGCCGGGACCTCGGGTGGCGCCTGGCCGCTGGCCTGTGGCCTCCGTCCCCAACAGATGAGCCAAGAGCACGGTGGGTGTGTAGGACGCGCATCGCCCCTTTCACGAAGAGGAGGTATTCATGCGTTCGCCACAAATGGCTGTGCGCCTCTGCGCCGGCTTGCTGCTCGCGGGGTGCGCGCGTCAGGCAACGGTGGAGTCCACGGGTGACGTGGCCATCAGTTCGACGCCGACGGATGCTCGTTCACTGCCGAGCGGTACCACGATTGATGTAAGGCTGGACCAGGAGATAGGCACGAAGTCGAGCAAGGTCGGTGATACGTTCACGGCAACGGTCGAAAACGCGGTCGTCGCGTCGAATGGCGTCACCGCAGTACCGGTCGGTTCCAAGATCCACGGAAAGGTGACGGGCGTCGACAATTCTGATCGCGCCGGTGACCAGGCAGCAATCCGGATCGATTTCGAGCGGATCGTCGTCAACGGTGAGAGCCGTCCGTTTTATGCAAAAGTGACCGCGACGAACCTGGAAACTCGTGGCGCCGACACGCGCGACGAGACCATTCGCAAGGCGGGTGTAGGTGCAGCGGCAGGCGCGGTCCTTGGTGCCATCGTCAGCGGTGGTGACCTGGACAAGATCCTGTTGGGCGGCGCGCTTGGCGCGGCTGCCGGCACGGTAATCTCGCTCGGCATGGGTGACGTCGAAGGTGTGTTGCCAGCCGGCACCACGTTGCAGCTCCAGACGACGCGAACTGTTGCCCTGCGATAGTTCGCTGCAATTGCAGTACAGAAACGCGTGCTCAGGAACCGGACTTCCTGGGCACGCGTTTCGATTTTGCTCCGTCCCTCCTCCGTCCCTCCTCCGTCCCTGCTCCGTCCCTGCTCCGTCCCTGC
>CBIHMX010000450.1:0-3100 GCA_966211115.1 uncultured Gemmatimonadaceae bacterium
CAGGCGGTGTCGGAGCGGGGGGCGGCAGCGGTGTAGCGGGCGGCGGATTCCCCTGCCTGCCGCCGACCGATCGCAGCGGCACCATGGTCAGCGCCGCTCCGGCCGCCGTTTTCTCGAACCGCGCCCTGGTGTCGCAATAGAAGCGTCCCAGCGAGGCGTTAGGCGAACGTGGGGCCGGGGAGCCGGGATTCACGTTCACCATCGTCAGCGACGAGATCTCCGGAGGTTGTGCCGGCGTTCCGGTCAGCGCCTCCACCGCGACCTGGCGCATCGCCTCGCGCAGGTCGTTGCGCGACCGGATCAACTCGGCTTCATACCGCGCCACGTCGTTCTGTAGCTCGCACACCGACATCTCGCGGTCGCTCTTGTAGTTGTCCGACTGCGTGAACTCGAGCTGGTTGGCCACGCCCTCGACGCGCACGTAATTGCGGTCGAAGCGTGCGCGTTGCAGGCGCTCCGGTTCGGCGCGCGGGACCTCGAGCGTCGAACCTTCGTAGAGCGTGAGCAGGAGGTCCTTGCCATTGGCGGCGAACGCGAGCTCGCCGCTGTCGGCGTAGATGGTCCGGCGGCGCATGACGTCCGTGAGATCGTAGATCGTCACGTCGGTCATCCTGTTGTCTTCTTCCAGCCGCATCGCCTTGAGGTACACCTGGCGGTCGGCGACCTGGTTGATGATTTGCTCCTTGAGGGCAAACGTCGGCTTCTTGCGGGCGATATCCGTCTGGAGCTTGCGCAACTGGTGGTTCGCCGCCGGCAGGACGATGTCGTTGAACGCGATCATGCCTATCGAGACAAAGCTGGCGGCGATGAGGACCGGGACGAGAAGACGCGACAGGCTGATGCCATTCGCCTTCATTGCGGTTATCTCATTTTCCGACGCGAGCCGGCTGAAGGCGTAGAGCGTCGCCACGAGGACCGACATCGGGGTCGTCATGGCCACCGTGAACGGCAGCGACAACGCGAAGAACTGCCCTATGACCCCTGCCGACAGCCCCTTTCCGACGAGTTCATCGATCTGCTTGGCGATGTAATTCAGCAGGAGCAGCGACGTCAGCGCCGTCAGGGCGAAGACGAGGGGCCCAACGTGCTCTCGGAGCACGTATCTGTGGATTATCTTCACGCTCGATTTCGGGGCTCGCTGGGGCCTCGACACACTGGCGCGACCCTGCGCCCATGGGGAAGGGCCGGGGTCCTGCCTGGGACGAAGACCCGTGGAATATATGGACTTGGCGGTGCCACTGGTCGACCTTAGGGCCGCCTTGGTACCCACGTGTCTTCCTTTGGTGCGGCGCTCCCGGACGCCTCAGGCCCAGGGCCACAGGCCACACCTGGTGAGGTGGCTGGCCTGTGGCTTGTTGGCTGTGGGCTGTGGACTCGCCTTCCCATCCGCATCGGCGCAGGTAACGCCCGCGACACCGGACACCGCGCGCGCGTCAACAGACACAACCCGCTCCCAGGCCGATTCCGCCCTGACGGTCGACCTGCTCGGCCGTCTCGAGTTCAAGGGTGAGCGGACGTCCAACGACCGTTGCTTCGCGAACCAGGTGTACAGCCTGACGTTTCGCTGCGCGTCACAGATCACGCCACAACTCGACTTCACGTTTTCGCTGCGCTCGGCTGGGCTCGTCTCGGACCGGGTGCGCGTGGACGTCGACTACGACTCGCAGCGCGAATTCGACGGATCGAACAACATCTCGCTTGCCTATCGAGGCGGAATCGGCGATTTCCTCGAACGGCTCGAGATCGGGAACGTCACCTTCCGTCCGCCAGCATCGCGATTCCTCACGTCAGGCATCCCGAGCGGGAATTACGGCATCCAGGCGTCAGGCGGCATCGGCCCCCTCCGGTTCAGCGCGATCGCGGCCCAACAGCGGGGCAACGTCCTGCGGGACACGCTCTTCACCATCGGCGGACGTGCGTCGCGAATCCCGGAACGCACGATCCACGATTACCAGGTCGAGGCCCGGCGGTTCTTCTTCACGGTGGACCCGGCGCTCTTCACGACCCGTTACCCGAACATCGACATCCTCAACCCCAGCCAGATGGCGGAGCTGGCGGCGTCGCTGCCGGAGACCCAGCGTCCGGTGAAGGTGTCGCTGTACCGACTGATCCTGGGCGGGCAACCGCCCAACCCTAACGGGCCACAGTTCGCGCTGCTCGACGACCCGGAGCAGCGGGTGGGCCAGGTGTACGAGCACCTGCGCGAGGGCGTCGACTACTACATCGATCCATCGCAGTTGTGGATCGCGCTCGTCAGGCCGCTGTCGCTGGCGAACGAACGGCTCGTCGCCGCGTGGACGCTCCGCATCGCCGGCCGCGACACGGTCATCGCCGCGCTCGGCGGCACGCCGGATCTCGAGTTCACGCCGGGCCGGCCGCAGTTCGCGCACCGCCTCTGGGACCCGCGCCTGACGCCTGACGAGGATGCGTTCCGGCACGAGATCCGCTCCGTGTACCGCCTCGGCGGCGCCGACATCCTGCGCGAGACGGTCACGCTGCGCATCGTGGCCGGCACCAGCGGCGACCAGGAGAAACCGCCGGGCGCGCCGAACACGTACCTCGAGATCTTCCGGCTCGCCCAGGCAACGAATCGCGCGCTCTTCGACGCCGAGAACCGGCTGTGGCCCCGCCGGCAGGACCCCAACTTCAACCTTGGCTCGCCCTCGGTGGCCGAGACCGAGCTGATCCGCGACGTGTTCATCGTGTTCCCATCGCTGGAACCGTTCTCGCGGCGTGGGCTCGCCTTCTCGCCGGCGATCGTACCTAACGACACCATCTACCGGACGCCGGGCGAATACCTCTATTCCGCGCAGCACCCGCAATCGTTCTACCGGCTGCTCGCCTCATTCGAAAGTTCCGGGTCCCTCAGTCCGGGCACGATCGCGCTGTCCTCGTCACAGATCCGTCCGGGCAGCGAGCGCCTGTTCATCGAAGGCCGCCCGCTCACCCGGGGGATCGACTACGAGATCGACTACGACCTGGGCACCGTCCGCCTGCTGACGGCGGACACGCTGGCGCAGCGGCCACGTCGCGTGACGCTGCAGTACGAGGAGAACCCGCTCTTCACCAGCGTGCCAACGTCCATCGCCGGACTGACGGC
>CBIHMX010000451.1:0-3099 GCA_966211115.1 uncultured Gemmatimonadaceae bacterium
ATGTGAATGATGGCGCGAATTGCGTATTCGGTCGTTTGGGAAAGCACGCCGCGGATTCCTTTTCCGGAGTCGCATTTACGATGCGGGTGTCGGAAATCGGCCGAAGTCGGGAAGGAGCGGATTTTTCGTGCGTCAGGAACCTGACCCGCTGTAGGGGGAACGCCGACGGATTCGGGTCAACGCCGGCGTTGCCACGAGCGGCGGTTTGTGGCGCCGATCGTCGAGCGGGCTGCCGTCAGCAGATCAGCCGATCAGCATCCAGAAGGGCGGGAACGTGAACAGAAGGCCCATTCCAATCAGCGTGACCGCGAGGCGCCACGGAGTTCGCGACTCTATCTGTTGATTCCTGAACCGCCGGTGGAGGACGAACCACGCGATCATCCAGGTCACTGCCGCGATGGTCGTACGGCCTGAAACGCCTCCAGCCGGTGCATAAAGCGACGGTGCCGAAAAGATGCCGGCTTCGCTCAGAATGACCACGAAGCCCATCGCGAACGCACCAATGGCCGCGCCAAGAAACGCGGCGATCGCGGCGCCGTTCGTCTGATCGGTTGCTGTGATTTCGTTCGGATCCACGGTGCCGACTCCGGTTCAATCGAGTGGAGCTACCTTGTTGATGAACACGCCCAGCAATGACGTGAACGCCACCAGCACGAACGCGATTCCAACCAGCGTTGCGGCCATGGTGTTGAGCCGCCGATCGGTCAGGAGCCGCGAGCGATAGCGCACGGCGACCCAGGCGACAGCCGTCGCCAGCATGGCGGCGATCCAGGGCATGTGCTCCTTGATCTCCATCCCGAATGAGTGCAGCCACCGCGCGTCGGCGCTCGCCTGGATGAGCGATCTGGGATACTGGCTCAAGTCGGTGAGTCCCTCGGGAGGAGTGGCACGATACGGTGGGAAGATCACGTACGTTCCCCCCAGCACCGTCAGCCAGAGCATGATGGCCGCCGCCACTGCTAACCACGCGAGATATCGCCCGTGATCGGCGGCAGCCGTCATGCCAGGCGCGACATGCATCGCGCGAAGGGTGAACATGGCCGCAAAGAGCGCCATGAGCGCGCCACCGCCGAGGACGATGCCATGGAGCATCGTCAGGATGCTACGGTCACTGAACAGTTCCATTGTCGTTCCGGGAATCAGGTCGACGGTTACGCCAGCCCTCGAGTCCGAACCACTTCACCCACCAGAATAGCAGCAGGATAGAACACCTCCTCTTCGCTCCGGGCATGCAGCAGAAGCTTTTCTGCGAGACGGGCAACCGAAGCATGGCCCTCCGCATTCGCGACTTCGCCTAGTCGTACAGTTGCCGCGCCGATCTCCTCGTGTTCCTCGAGCATGCGAGGCAACTCGGCCCTGAGGGAGTCTGTGAGTGGAAGAACGTCGCGCATTTCGGGCGAGATCTCTCCACGGGCCAACGCGGCCATCAGTCCGAGCGGTGGCAAGGCAATCTCTTCCTCCCGGACAAAATGCGGGTGCAGAAGATCGGCAAGCGCGCGCGCCGCCTTTCCAACAGGACCCGAAAGCTTCGTCGCGGTCACGAGCTCGCCGTGTATCTCGTCATGCTCTTTCCTGAGAGACTCGGGGATGGCAATCAGTGTCTTGGTCATTGCGCTTCCTCTGGTTCAGGCGGGAATCGTCCCGACTCCAGTCATCATCTCCCGCTCGGCAGTCAGAATACGCGCTCTTGTTACTGTCCAGCATCGGCAAACCTGCTGACAAGAGGACGGGGTTCCCCCTACACCTGATCGTGTCGATGCTCCCTCGTGCGCCATTCCTGTTCGGTGGTACCGCGGGTGCGGCATTATTCTGGAACAAACACCTCTTTGGCACGCTTTCTTCGCCGTCTTCTGTCTGCATTCGCGCGCTGGCTTCAGCGTTAGGTCGCTGTCCCGCCGGTCACTTGAATTTTCAGCGCAGGTTTCGCGACAGCTGGTCTATCGACGCCGATGGTCGCGACGAAGATTGTCATTCGAGGCGGGGCGCATCGCGGGTGTGCTTGCGTGCCCATGGAACGGGGCAGGACGCCCAAAGGGCCAATTCACGAGCCCACCACTTTCAACGGGTCGGTTGTCCACGTCTGTTGCAGGGTTCACTTTGCATCGACCAACCTTGAGGTCTCCGAGATGACGAAGCGCCCCGTCCCACTGCTGTCAGAGCTTCTGACCAATCCAGACGCAGCCACTGGACGCCGTACGTTCCTGGGGAAATCGGCGTTAGGGCTGGTGATAGGAGGCGCGGCGATTACCGGTTGCCGGCCCGGCACAGCGGAAGACGCTGATTCCCTGGCGTCGAGCCAGGGTACGCCCGGCCTGAACAACCCGAACAGCAAGCTGGACACCGCGCTGCACAGTGAAGTGACACACGGCACATCGACGCAGCCGGATTCCACGGCGGCGCTGCAGCCATATCATCGTTTTGACCCCGCGTTGCCGCCACTTCCCGCACAGCGCACGCAACGCATCAACTGGCGTGCGATAGAGGGTCCGGTCCGGATTACACCGGATGTCACCGTATCGGCATGGACGTTCGAGGGTGACGTCCCCGGGCCCATCGTGCACTGCCGGGTCGGCGACACGATCGAGTTCACGCTGACGAACGAGGGCGAGGTTCCGCATTCGATGGATTTTCACGCGGCGCAGATCGATCCGAAGGTTGCGTTCCGCTCGGTCGTGAAGGGTCAGTCGGTTTCCTTCACGTTCAGGCCGAAATGGGCCGGCGCGTTCATGTACCACTGCGGTTCAGCGCCGGTACTCATGCACATCGGGGCCGGAATGTATGGCGCGTTGATTGTTTCACCCGAGCAGCCATTGCCGCCGGCGAAGGAGTTCGTGCTCGTACAGAGCGAGTTCTACCTCGGTGAACCAGCGGCTTCCGGAAGGCGGCCCTTCGACTACAACAAGATGCTGGGCACGAACCCTGACTACATGGCGTTCAACGGTCGGCCGCTGCAGTACGTGAACGAACCGATCCATGTCAGCGTGGGCGATCGGGTACGATTCTGGCTGGTCAATTGCGGCCCGACGCACCCTTCGAACTACCATGTCGTCGGCGAACAGTTCGATACCATGTACCTCGCTGCACCGCCCCTTACTCCGA
>CBIHMX010000452.1:0-3090 GCA_966211115.1 uncultured Gemmatimonadaceae bacterium
CCCCCAAGACCACCGCGTCACCTGCGCCCGACCAGAGCAGGGCCGCCGCCACCGCGATGTTGAGGAAGCCGAACATCACGCCAACCGGAGCCGAGTCCTCGTACGTGAGCCGGTATTCGCCACGCACGGCATGGTGCAGACCGGCCGTGGCCTTGAACTGGATGCCGGCATCACAACACGCGTGCAGAAACGCCAGGACCTGTCTGCTGTCCGGGAACGCGCCAGGGGTCACGCCACCGGTGCGAATCTTGCCCGCCGCGCCGGCCAACCCGATCCGAGGCGCGAGCTCGGCAAAGTTTGTCCCCGCCGCCGCTTCGACGAACACCTCGATGCCAAGTCGAACGATCTCCGCCGACTGATCCGCGTCGGCCGGTGATTCCGCCCGGCATTCCACAGCCTCGACCACCAGCGGCGATCCGTCACGCATCAGTTCAGCGATTGCTGCCGAGTCGCTGCATCCGGAGATCAGGCTGACCGGCCAGGTTTCCTCGCGCTGCCTGACGAGTCCGACCAGTTCATTCCAGCGGGCGATCGGGACCACGAACCGCCCCAGGGCCCACTCGTCAGGCGCGTCGCGATGTTCGGCGTACTCGGCCACCGCGTCCGCCATGGACAGCGACGCCGGCGGGAAAAGACCGGCGTAGTCGATCGCGCCGGTCAGCAGGCTCCGCCAGGCGATGGACGCAGTCAGCGCTTTGCCGCCGCCGGCGCATACCGCAACCGGAGGCGCTCCATCAATCGCTGTCCTGCTTCGGTTTCTGTCGCCACCCATTCCGCGTTGACGAACTGCACGCCCGTTTTGGCGGCGCGCATCTCAACCAGGTAAGGCTCGATCTTCGCATAAACCACCATCCCCTCGCCGTTGCTCTCGAGGGCGTACGCGGGATGCAGGATGCCCCACTTCATCATCCCATAGACCATCTCCCAGTAACTGACGACCTGTCTCAGGGCGCCGTTGAGCGGATGGTCCTGCTTCAGTATCGCGGTCGCCTCCTCCACATTGGCGGGCCGGAATCGCGATGCGATGACCGCGCGCGCTTCACGCATGACCCCCTCACGCCGGAGGTCATACAGCTCCATGATGATTGTCGCGTCGTGGTGGTCGGGAAAATCCTTCGTCAGCACTGTCTGTCTCCTCGCAAGTCCGTCAGGGTGCGAGGCATAATGGCCGCGGTGACCTCAGGTTCGCCAGCGTTGGCGGGCAGAACCCGGGCGACCTAACCACAAACCGACGGGTATGAACGCTGGTATCATCGTACCAGGAGAGCACCATGCAACGCACCGTACATCTGGCCGTGGCGCTGGGGCTGTCGCTCACGCTGGGCGCGTGCGGCGGAAGGCCTGCCCCACAGACCGCGGGCACCACGACCGAAACGATGCTCGAGGTCAAGAACGATAGCTACCTGGACCACAACATCTACCTCCTGCAGGGTTCGCAGCGCATCAGGATGGGAACGGCCCGGGGACTGACGACGTCAAAATTCGAAATCCCGAGACAGTATGTCTTCGGCGTGAGCGTGCTGCAGTTCCTCGCTGATCCCATCGGCAGCAATCGGACGCCCATTTCGGATCGCATCAACGTCGCCCCGGGAGACATCGTCGTCCTGCAGATCCGCGGTCCGGAGTAACGCACGTCCGGCATGGAATCGCCGACCGCCAAACGCCTACCGATGGTCCCGCGGAATCCGGTTCGGGATCTGACTTGGATGCGGATGCCGCGGACAATGCCCGGGATCCACGCGTGCGCCCCGTAACACGACGCCGATCACGGTCCCCATGTCTGGACCGGGATCATTACCGCGCCATTGACCCGCTCCCGATTCGCTCGGGCCGACCGCCTCCGGCAGGGGCGCCGAGCGTGGCACGATCGAAGGCACACTCGGTGCATGCGACACCTCGTCCTGGTCGGGAGCAACCTCGGGTTCAAGTAGAGCCGTGACCAGCTCCGGGAGTGGCACTGTTTCGACAGCGATCGAATCGGTGCCGCGCTTGATCACGTCGGCGGTCCTTCGCTGCATAACGGGCCTTGGAGCCTGGACCTGCTCGATCTCCGACACGAATCGCACTGGCTGGTAATTCTGCGTCGAGTTGGCCAGGTCTTCGGCCTTCGCCTGTCCTTCGGCGATCGATTCCGGAGTACCGCGCACCGATTCGGCGCCGTCCCTGCAGGCGGCGGCAACGAGCGTTACAAGGATGAATCGCGCGACCAAATTCCGTATCATCGGGTCTCCCGCGTTCGACCGTGTCAGTACTCTGCCGGGAAGCGTTCCCGTTGGCAATGCCGCCATCCCCATGACACCTATCCGACAACTGCGCCGTCTCGTTGCCCTGATAGTCATCGTTGCGCCCGGCTGTTCCGGGGACGGCCCCGCCACGTCGCGGCCACTGACAGATGTCGCCCGCCGCGCTATCGCCGATTCGCTGCGCGGGCTCCTGGAGAGCACCTACGTCTTTGACGGGACGAACCCGGTCCCGCGGTTCATGCGGCTCTACCCGGACTCGGGACGGGTCATCTCCGCCGCGTCGGGCGGGTTTTCCACGGACCGGGATTCAGTCCAGAGCGCCTTGACCACCTTCTGGACCATAAACGGCGTGAACATGCGGCATCCGAAGTGGACGTGGGGTCCGATGTCGATCGACGTCCTGTCCCACGATGCCGCCGTCGTTACGGCTCGTTACACGATTCCGCATTGGACGCCGGAGGGTCGCCCGCATGTCCTCGGTGGCGCCTGGACATCGGTGTGGTCCAACCGCGACGGACGGTGGATGATCATCCAGGAACACCTGTCCGACCTGCCGAGGGCGGTCGCCGAACGCGTGGAGGCAACGATGTCGCCCGTGCCGCCCGACACGTCGCGGTAACCGATCCCGCCTACTTCATCGATGCGCAGGAACCATCGACGGGTGTCGCCGCGCCGAACTTGCCACGCACTGTGCGCGTGCCGCTCTCGGGATCGAGGATCAGCGTAAAGAGATTGTCGTACTCGGCATCGCAGAGGTCGGCCAGTTTCGGTCCGCCCAGTGCGTTGACGATGGCCGTGACCGTGTTGCTGTGTCCAACGACCAGCACGGTCTTGCCGGCATGCTGCC
>CBIHMX010000453.1:0-3090 GCA_966211115.1 uncultured Gemmatimonadaceae bacterium
GCCCCGAAGACCAGGCACGCGACGTCCAGCCCCCGCGACCGGGGCGGTCGCAGGATCAGCGGGATGCCCGCCGCGGTAGCCAGCAGCAGCCCGGTGTACAGGTGATGTACGTTATGCCCGGCGACGTTGAAGTCGCTGTCGGGCGACAGCCACATCGAGAACCGCATGGCGGCGAAGGTCGCCACCAGCGTGGCGAGAATGAGTTTCGCGCGTCGCCGGTCGCTCACGGCAACGGCACGCTCCCGGGCGCAGGACGCCCGCCGCAGATCACTCGAGCGAAACGCTGATTGGCGGCCCGAAATACCGCGATCCCGACAGCCGCGCCACCGCGCGAATGTGGTAGAACCCACCCGTCAGGCGCGCGCCGGCCTGGTTCTCGCCTCTCCAGGTGAATGTCTGGACCTTGTCGACACCCACCACCAGTTCCTCGGTGACGGCGCCGCCCGGACACTGGCCGTTGGTCCACACGATGGAGCCCTGTGTGTCGACGACGTCGATGTACAGCGTGCACCCCGGCGGTCCACTCAGCACGACTGGCTCGAAACCGACATTCCGTGCCGTGACCGTGATGGTCATCTCCTCACCCACCCCCAACTGCGCGTCGCTGACACCCACGAACACGTTGATCACGGCGGAATCCGTCGGCTCGCCGAGTCTACACGATCCCGCCACCAGCGTAACCGCTATCGCAGAAACAAGCTGACGAAGTCTCACGGATCTCCTCCAGAACACCCGGTTCACTGCTGTTTTTGACACGGAAGGCGCTGCTACCCCCGATCTCGGCTTTCGATCGGTCGCGCGCTCGCCAGTTCCGCCGGCGACACTGGCCCCACGCCCTTCGCATCCCCCGTCACGATGCGACGGTGAAAATCAATCTGGCCCACATGATACGCCAGATGCGTGGCCAGATGACCGAGGAAATCACTGGTGGTCAGGCGTCGGTTCGCCACCGGCATCGGATACATCTCGTCCAGGACGGCGCTGTCCATCCGCTGCAGCGTCTCGCGAACACTGGCCTCGGCACTTTGGAGCTCCTCGATCAGCTCCGAGCGGGGGACGTTCCGCCGCTGGAACTCCGCGTCCCGGTCGCGAACGTACGACGACCCGCCGAGCACCGCCCCGATGAAATGCTGCAGGTTCCCCGCCGCGTGCAACGCCAGGGTGCCACCGCTGTTGGGCAAACCCGGAGGCAACGCCCACACCTGGTCCTCCGTCTGATACGCATTCAGTTCGCGGACGATGGCGCGGAGTTCGCGTGCGAGCAGGTGGGACAGTTCGGTCGCGTTCATGATTGGTTCGTTAGGGTAAAAACGATCGAATCTGGTAGTGCAGGAACACGGAGAACGCTGGAGACGCGGGCTTACGCAGATGGAGCGCTCGGTGACGGGCGCAGGCCGGTACTGTAACACGCAAGATCGCTCGCGCCCGTCACCGAGCGCTCAATCCGTGAAAACCCGCCTCACCCGCGTTGTCCGCGTTCAAGCTCTACCTGCTCGTATCGTCGTTAGTGGAACGGGTTGATCGTCGCACAACGAGGTTAAGCAGATCGCCCCTGCTGTAGTGCCCACCCACATCGAGTGTCATGCTCTCCCGGCGCACACGCTCCAGCTCCAGGTCCGCGATAATGACTCCGGGGCGATCCCACAGCGGAGGCGTGACATAACTGGCGTCAGGCCCGATGATCGCGCTGCCACCGCGCAGCACGAGCAAAAGTTCCGTCGCCAGCCGCGATTGGTCCACCTCCAGTTCAGGCGGTAGCGACGTCGATCGCATCACCGAGCCAGCGGCGAGCACGAAACATCGCCCCTCGAACGCGTAGTGGCGGCTGGCAATCTGGTGTCGCTCGTGGACGGTCGGCCACACCGCCACGTGGATGTCTTCACCCGAGTCGTGCAGGGCCTGGCGCGCCAGTGGCATCCAGTGCTCCCAACACACCAGTCCCCCCACGCGACCCGCGGGCGTGTCGACCGCCTGCAAGCCGTCGGCATCCCCGTTTCCCCACACCAGCCGCTCTGTGTAGGTGGGAATCAGCTTCCGGTGATGGTTGAGCAACTGCCCATCCGGGCCGATTACCAGCAGTGCGTTGTAGAGGGTGCCGCGTCCCGGACCGCTGGCTACCCGTTCGCTCGTCCCCACGACCAGCGTGACCCCGTGCCGGCGCGCGATGTCGCGCAGGAAGCCGCCGCTCTCCCCCGCGACGTCCACGCTCGACGCCGCATACCGCGCGTACACCGCTTTAACCGGCTCGTGATCCCATAAGGCGACGTCGCGACAGACGTCGAGCCAGGCCGGATAGCCGGGAAGCCACGTCTCGGGGAAGACGACCAGCGACGCCCCGCCGCGGGCCGCCTCGCGCGTCAGGGCATCGGTGCGCTGCAGCCCTTCGTCGAGCGACGGAGCGGGCTCGGACTGCACGATCGCCACGCGCGTGACTGCCATGCCGCCTCAGGACGTGGCGCGCAGCATCTGCAGCTCGGTTTCGACGTCGGCGACCAGCTCGCCCATGTCCTTCTCGTTGAACACGAGCCTCGCCCCCGCCGTCCGGTACATCTCCGGCAGCGTCACCGTCGCGCCTAACGCGAGCGCCTCCCGGTAGCGGCGGACCGTGCCCGCCGGGTCGGTCCGGCTCGCCCGCCAGAGTTGCAGGGCCCCCAGCTGCGCGATCCCGTACTCGATGTAGTAGAACGGGTACTCGAAGATGTGGAGCTGCCGGTACCACCGCGACACGCGCTCCCGTTCCAGTCCGCTCCAGTCGACCCCCCGCTCGAAGCGGGTACGGATGTCCAGCCAAGCCGCGTCCCGTGCCGCCGCATCGGCACCCTGGCCGCTGGTATAGATCCACGCCTGGAACGCATCGACGCTCGCGATATGCGCCAGCGTGACGAGGACGTCCTCGAGATGTTCCGCCCGCGCCGTGCGCGCCTCGTCAGGCGGGTAATAGCCCGTCGGCAATTCGAGGTACGGTCCCGCCAGCAGTTCCATGCTCATCGACGCCAGTTCGGCGGCTTCGTGCGTGATGTTCCGCTGCCACACGTATGGCTGCCGGTGCATCGCAAAGTCATGGAACGAATGACCCGCCTCGTGCACGAG
>CBIHMX010000454.1:0-3085 GCA_966211115.1 uncultured Gemmatimonadaceae bacterium
CCATTGCCTGATCGATCATCTCGATCGACGCGCCCGCATCGAGTAGCGCGCCCGCTTCATTCAAGTACGGCGCGAGAATGCGATTGACGTAGAAACCTGGCGCGTCGCCGACGACGATCACCGTCTTGCCTATCGAGCGTCCCCACGCGACGGCCGTTCCAATTACGTCCGGACTCGTCTGTTTCGTGGGAATCACCTCGAGCAGCGGCATGCGATGCACTGGGGAAAAGAAGTGCATCCCGAGCAGGCGCTCCGGCCGGGTCGACGCCTCGGCGATTCGTGCGATGGGAATCGTGCTCGTGTTCGACGCCACCACCGCGTATCCGGGAATCTCGGCTTCGACTTCGCGCACGACCTGGTGTTTCACGGCGAGGTCTTCGAACACCGCCTCGATCACGAGGTCGACGTTGCTGAATCCCGAGTAATCGATCGTGCCGCCCGCAAGCAGCAACTGGTCAGCCATCTGCTGGCGCGTGATCTGCTTTCTCGTCAGGCGTTCGCGCAGCACGTCGCGCACCGCGGCGATCCCCTTCCCCACGCGCGTCAGGTCGGCGTCCTTCAGCCTCACCATGGTTCCGTGTTGCACCGCCACCGACGCAATCCCCGATCCCATGAATCCCGCGCCAAGAATGCCGAGTCGCCTGACCTCGGCCGGTGAACTCGCGCCGGGAATGGTTTCCTTCTTGAGGGCTGTCGTCGCAAAGAAGATGAAAATCAGCTCGCGGCATTGTGGCGTCATCGCCATTTCGCCAAAAAGCCTGGCCTCCTCCCGGAAGCCGTGCTCGCGGCCATGGTACGACGCGGCAACGGCATCGAGGGCGGCGAACGGTGCGGGATAGTTGCCGCGCGTTTTCTGTTCGACTTCTTCGCGCGCCTTCTTGAACACGATCGACCGGCCTACTGGATTGTCGTCCAGCAGCAGGTTCTTCACACCACCCGGCCTGACGCGTTCGTTGCGCTTCCTGCTTCCATCGGCCAGTTCCTTCGCGCGCTGGATGGCAATGTCGCGCAGGATGGCCGGATGGACGAGATCGTGCACGAGCCCGATCTGCAACGCCTTCTTCGCCCGCACGTTCTTGCCCGTGAGGATCATGTCCAGCGCGGCCTGAAGCCCAACGATCCTCGGCAGTCGCTGCGTGCCGCCGGCCGCGGGAAAGAGTCCGATCTGCACCTCGGGCAGCGCGAGCAGGGTTTTGGGATGATCCGTTGCGATGCGCCAGGCGCAGGCGAGCGACGTTTCGAGACCGCCGCCAAGGCAAGCGCCGTGGATCGCCGCCACGACGGGAGTGCGCAGGTTCTCGAGTCGATCGAGGAGCGCGTGGCCTTCGCGGCTCACCGATTCCGCCTGCGCCGCGGTCCGCCATTCGAGGAATTCCTCGATGTCGGCGCCGGCGATGAACGCGTCAGGCTTGCCGCTCATCAGGACTGCCGCGCGAATCGTGGGGTCGTTCTCGAGCCGGTCGAACAGTGCGATGAACTCGTTTTTTACCGACCTCGAGATGATGTTGACCGACTCGCCCGGGGAATCGAACACCACGATCCCGATGCCGTCTTCCACAGTCAGGGTGAGCGCGGTCATAACGAGAAATGGTAACAGTTCATCGCTCGATCACCATCGCGAAGCCCAGGCCTCCCGCCGCACAGACCGTCATCAATCCGAACTGACCACCCCGCCTGACGAGTTCGTTGGCGAGCGTTGTCGTTATGCGCGCGCCAGTGGCGCCGAACGGATGGCCGAGGGCGATGCTTCCGCCCATCACGTTGAGTCGCGCGCGATCGACCTCGCCCACCGGTTGCCTGAAGCCGGCCCGTTCGGCCCATTCGGGCGAATCGAGCCCGCGCAGGTTCGACAGCACCTGGGCGGCGAACGCCTCGTGCATCTCGACGAGGTCGATGTCCTGCAGCGACAACCCGGCCCGGTGCAACGCGACCGGGGCGGCGAGCACCGGCGCCATCAGCAGTTGCTCGCCAGGATCGAGCGCCGCGTACGCGTACGACCGGATCCAGGCGATCGGCGTGATACCTAACGCCTTGACCTTTTCGTCCGACATCAGCAGCACGGCGGCGGCGCCGTCGGTGAGCGGGGAGGAATTCCCGGCGGACACGGTCCCGTAGCGGCGATCGAAGACCGGTTTCAGCTCGCGCAACTTCTCGATCGTCGTGTCTTCGCGGATGCCGTTGTCGCTCACCAGCGGGTCGAACTTCGGCGGCGGCCACATGGCCATGATCTCCGACGCCAGCCGTCCGTCAGCCGTGCCGGCGTGCGCCAGGCGATGCGAGCGCAGCGCGAACTGGTCCTGATCCTCCCGCGCGATGTGGTTGATCTTCGCCATCTTCTCGGCCGATTCGCCCATGGTCTCGCCGGTCGTTGGCTCGGCAATCGCCGGCGTGATCGGCATGAGATCGCGGGGACGGATCCGCGTGACGGCGCTCGCCCGGGCACCGAATGATTTCGCTCGTGAGGCAGCGACGAGCGCATCGGCAAAACCGCGCGAGTGGAGGACCGGAACGGTCGACAGGGACTCCGCGCCGCCGGCGATCGCGCAATCGGCGTGGCCGAGCAGGATCTGGTCGGCGGCATCGGTGATCGCCTGGTTGGCCGACGCGCAGGCGCGTGAGACGGTCCATGATTGCACGCCCTTGGGCAGGTGTGGAATCAGGGACACTTCACGCGCGATGTTGGGCGCCAGCACCGACGGGACGACCGTGCCGAACACGAGCAGGTCGACATCGGTGCTGTCGACGCCCGTACGCTGGATGAGCTCCGCCACGACCGCGCGGCCGAGGTCGATCGCCGACATCGCCTTGAGGACGGTTCTGGCACGCGCGAACGGCGTGCGGAGGCCGGCGACAATAGCGACTCGTCGTCCGTTGACCGACAGCGGCGCCGGATGGGACATGGTCCAAAACTAAGCGCCACACACAAGCGTGGCTGCTATCATCCAGCATGCCCAACCAGACAAAACGGGGTCAGACGCCATTTCTCGTAAATGGCGTCTGACCCCGTTTCGTGGCGCGATCGTGTCCGGCGCAGGTTCCGGGTCGAGTCGTTCGACGTCGCGATCGTTGGCGGAGGCATTACGGG
>CBIHMX010000455.1:0-3083 GCA_966211115.1 uncultured Gemmatimonadaceae bacterium
CCGGACAGATAGTCCGGAAGCCATTCGCGAATCTCGACGTTCGGGCAGTCACTCATTGAGGTTCTCCTTCACGGTTCGCAATGCGTTGTGGTAATGCACTCGCGCTGCGCCTTCCGTTGTTCCAGCCACTTCCGCGATCTCCTTGTACGACAGTCCTTCATTGACACGCAGCAGGAACACCTCGCGTTGGGTCGGCGACAACTTGCCAACCGCTCCCCACACCTTCTGCTGCGCTTCACTCGCGATCATCGTGTCGAGCGCCGTGTACTCCGTTCCCACATCTATGTCTTCCAGGCTCCCGACTTCCCGCCGCCGCCGATTCGACCTTCTCCTGTCGACGACCAGTCGACGCGCGATCGTGAATAGCCAGGTCCGGAGTGAACTCTCCCCTCGAAACGACTCGAGCGATGCAAACGCCCGGATGAACGTGTCCTGCACCACTTCGTCTGCTGATTCGCGTTCGCCCAGGCTGCCGACGACGCGGGCGTGGGCGTTCACAGGCGGCTCCACCCGCGCCGTCGCCGGCGGGGCGGCTCCCTCCTTCCAACGCTGGATGAGCGTGTTGTCGAGGGAGTCATCCCGGCCGGGTCTTTCCTCTACCATGACGGAGCTGACCGGTATGACGGGGGGAGGCGCAAGTCGTTAAGGGATAAGGATGACGGTTGCCGGACCCGGCTCGGCGACGCAAGATGGGCCATGGAACCGGGAAATGGGGGTCAGACCCCGATTCATGGCTGAAATCATCGCCCATCGGGGGGCCAACCGGGAGGCGCCAGAAAATACGCTGGCGGCCTTCGAGCGGGCGCTCGACGCGGGAGTGGACGGAATCGAGCTCGACATTCAGTACACACTCGATGACGTTCCGGTGGTGCATCATGATCCGGCGATCCAGGGTCGTCCCATCGCGTCGCTATCCGCGGCCGAGGTCCGGGTGATGAAGCCGGCGCCCTCGCTCGCCGAGGTAATTGAGCTCGTGAATGGACGCTGCCGGCTGTACGTGGAGGTCAAATCCGCGGCGGCAACGGCCACGGTCGTCAGGCAGTTGGGTCCACATTCGCACTGGTGCGCCATCCACAGTTTCGACCATCGCGTGGCGGCGCAAACAGTCAGACTGAACGCCGACATCCCGGTCGGGATCCTCCTGGTCAGTTATCTCGTGGACCTGCCGGCCGCGATGCGCGCCGCCGGTGCACGCGACGTCTGGCAGCAGGCGGACTACATCGATCAGGCATTGGTCGACCAGGTGCACGTTGCCGGGGGTCGTGTCATTGCGTGGACCGTCAACGATCCGGCGCGTTCGCATCACCTGGTCGCACTCGGAGTCGACGCCGTTTGCACCGACGCGCCACGCGAGATGATTCGTGGGATGAAACGTTCCACGGGGTAAGCTCGGCTGGCTGCACCCGGGACGTGTCCCTAGCTTCACGCAACTTCATTCCGGAGTCACGGTGTCAACGCGTCACATGTTGCTCGTGGTGATGGCGTCAGCGCTTGGCTGTGCGACAGGCCGAGCGGCTCCGCCACCAGCCACGCCGCCAGCGCAAGCGTCGTCACAATCGGTTGTGCCGCGCCAGGATTCCACGCCGCCAACGCCACCCGGCGCGGGCGCGGTCTCGTCTCCCAATGCCGATCCATTCCCGAGCACGTATCGGCCGTTCCCGTCCGGGCCGATCGCGATCCGCAACGCGACGATCATGACGGCCGCCGGGCCGACCATAACGAGCGGCACCATCCTCCTCCGCGACGGAAAGATCGTGGCGGTCGGCACGGATGTAACCGTTCCTCCCGATGCGACGGTCGTCGACGGAACGGGAAAGTTCGTGACGCCGGGCATCATCGACACGCACTCGCACCTCGGCGTCTACGCCGCGCCCGGGGTCGAGGCGAATGCGGACGGCAACGAGATGGTCAGTCCATCGACGCCTAACGTGTGGGCCGAACACTCGGTCTGGCCGCAGGATCCGCAGTTTCCGAGGGCGCTGTCGGCCGGGGTGACGACCATCCAGGTGCTGCCGGGATCGGGGAACCTGATCGGCGGACGCAGCACGGTCCTGAAGGTCGTACCAGCGCGCACCGTGCAGGGAATGAAGTTCCCCGGTGCCAAATACGGCCTGAAGATGGCGTGCGGTGAAAATCCGAAACGCGTGTACGCCCAGCGCGGGTTGATGACGCGCATGGGCAATGTCGCCGGGTATCGGGCGCAGTGGATCAACGCCGAGCAGTATCGCCGCCGCTGGGACAAGTGGCTCGCCGGCGACCGCAAGGGCGATCCGCCGGCGCGCGACCTCGGCATGGAAACGCTGGCCGAGGTGCTCCGCGGCAACATCTTCGTGCACAACCACTGTTATCGCGCCGACGAAATGGCGCAGATGATCGACATTGCGAAGGAATTCGGCTACACGATCAAGTCATTCCACCACGGCGTCGAGGCGTACAAGGTGGCCGACCTCCTGGCACAGAACAACATCAGCGCCTCGGTGTGGTCGGACTGGGGCGGGTTCAAGATGGAAGCGATGGATGGAATCCGCGGCAACCTGCCGTTGCTGCATAACGCGGGCGTTCGCACGATCGTCCACTCCGACGATGCCAACGGCATGCAGCGGTTGAACCAGGATGCGGCCAAGGGCATTTCCGAAGGCCGGGTGGCCGGCATCAACATTTCGGAAGCCGACGCCCTCAAGTGGTTCACGATCAACGCGGCGTGGGCACTCGGCCTCGACGACCGGACTGGTTCGCTCGTCGCCGGCAAGAATGCCGACGTCGTGCTGTGGGACAAGAATCCGTTCAGCATCTATGCTCGAGCCGAAAAGGTCTGGGTCGACGGCGCGATGCTGTTCGATCGACTGGATCCCGCGCAGCAGTGGCGTACCGACTTTGAACTGGGCTACGTGCCGACGAGGGTCTGGCCATGAACCACAACTACAGGGTATGGGGCAAGGGGTTTGCGGCCTGGGGAGGCGCGCTCCTGGTGTCGGTCGCGCTGGCGCAGACCGCGGCGGCGCAGACGATTGCCATCACCGGCGGACGGGTGCATCCGGTCAGCGGGCCGGTGATCGAGAACGGAACGGTGCTCATTCGAGGGG
>CBIHMX010000456.1:0-3077 GCA_966211115.1 uncultured Gemmatimonadaceae bacterium
GTCCCCGGCCCCATAGAGATCGGGACGGAGCCGCGTGGCGCGGCCGAGCATCTGGTCGAGCCGCCGCCGCGGCAACTTCGGCGATGTGTTTCGCGAGATCGGATTGAGTCCCGACCGTCTGCATCGAAAGTCCCAGCGCTTCGGCCAGCGGCCCGGCCGTCTGCTTCGTTCGCTGAAACTGCGTCGTTATGATGACCTGGACGCCGGCGACCTTGCCAACTTCGGCGAGCGCTCGCGCCCGCGCCTGCCCCGTTTCGGAAATCGGGACGTCCCCGTTGCCCGGCGCACGCTCGGCGTGCCTGACGAGTAGCACGACCGTCGCCGGCGCTGGCGCCGACGGGGCCGCGGCGGTGAGCGCCAGCGCGAGTGGCAGCAGGAACATCCCCCGACGAATCACCATGTTCACCTCGAAAATGGGGTCAGACGCCGTTTCTATCGAAAATGGGGTCAGACGCCGTTTCTATTTTTTCGGTTGACCTAGCGAATGAACATATGCAGCGGCTGCCTTGATCTGCGCGTCGGTCAACTGGCCGCCGCCCTTCGGCGGCATCGGAGCGGGTGCCTTCTTCGGTTTGGCCACGCCCTCGGTGATCACCTTCGCGATAGCCTCGGGGGTCCCGTCGCCATTCAGCCACTCCCGGTCCGTCAGGTTCGGCCCGATGCCGGTGACGCCCTTCCCGGCCGATCCGTGGCACACGTAGCAGAGGGCGCCACCCACCCTGCCGTGATAGACGCTGTCGCCTAACGCCAGCTCGGCCGGCGTCGGTGTGGCTTGTGGTGCAGGCCCGGACAGGCTGACTGCCAGGGCCGAGCCCGCGGCCCCGATCATGACGAGTGACATGGTGCGATTCGCGAACATCGTCAGCATCCTAGAATGCGAGCATGGTTCCGACGACGAGCCGCGCCTGGGGAGACCGGTCGTGACCGCTCGACGGTGGCGGGAACGCTGCCCCGCGGCGCTCGAAATCCCAGCCAAGCTCCGTCATGAGCCTGACGTTGCGGCGATAGAGGTAGTGGACGCCGGCGGCGGCTGTTTCTTACTTCGAAAGATAGCCATCGCCGCTGCCTTGTTCCCCCAGGCGAAGCGAGACCACCGGGCGATCGGAGTCGACCCGGTTGTAGAGCGCCGTCAGGAACACCCGCCCACCCGGACCCTGGGGCCAGAACAATGCCTCGACGAAGCCCGACTTCACCGTGGTGCCGAAGGACGTCGTCGCGTTCCCCGGGCAGGGGCTGGCGAGGGAACAGGTGCCGAAGAAGGGATCGTTGTCGGTGCGATGTACGTAACTGGCGTTGATCTCGCCCAATCCGCCTAACGGGATCGTGGCGTCAGGGCCCCACATCGAGATCGTGTTCGTCGTGCCGGCCTCGCGTTCGTAACCGCGGTAGGCAAACGCACCGACGCGGAACGACCCGATGTCCTGCGACAGGCGCACCAACGTGCTCTTGGCATCGTCCCCATCGAATTGCCGGTTCGCATCGGCCTGGTTGAGTCCGCGACCGCTGACCAGTTCGAACGCCAGGTCGGTACCTTCGCGTGGTGACCAGAGCGCCATCAGACCGCGGTCGTACGTAAGGTCCGCCGCAGCCAGGCCAACCCGTACGCGATAGGGCTGGTAGTCCTCATACTCCAGTCGCAGTTCGCGCTTGAACAGGGGATCCGAAACCTGGAACTGGCCGACGATGACGCTCACGCCGGAACTCGCGACGTCGGTGAACTGCACGTAGGCGTCCTCGAGGCCCGCCACCTCGCCGCGTTCCGCGAGCAGGAAATACATGTAGTAACTGATCTTGTCGGCGACCTGTCCGCCGCTGAGCAGCTTCATGACCCAGGGTGTCTGGAGGTCGACGCTGTTCTGGCCGGCCATCGGCTTGTTCTGTGCCCGGATGTACGCATCCATCCGCACGGCGAGCGGGAAGTCGTTCTGGATGCGCAAGAGAGGGTCGCCCGTGCCAATCGTGTCGCGCGCCGGTTCGTTGATGGCAAACTCGAAACCATTGGCCGCAAACATCTCGCCGAACGCATTCAGCCGCGGCACGGGTGAGTGACATTGCTGGCAGCTTACCCGGTACTTGCGCGCAAATGCCGGGATCGCCCAGGCCGTTCGTGTCACCGTGATCGTGGCGACCAGCGCCAGCACGAACCATCGAAGCACGACCTTCATGTGGTTCTCACAGGGTGTGTGATGCAGAATCATGCGCCCACATTAACCGCGCATCCATGGGTGGATGCCGGACGCCGCGTAAGTCTTTCCCTCACTGCTGCCAGCCGTTGTTGATGCGCGTCATGGTGATGTGTGCGACGTGGTGCGGCCCGTGCCACGCGTACAGGGCGACCAGGTGATCCAACGTGTGCCTGCCCGTTTCCGGATGGACATATTCGCGCCGGAAATCCTCATCACCCATGGCGCGCAGGAGCGAAACCCAGCGCTGGTGCAACGCCTCGAGCAGGTTCAACGACACGTCGATCGGAACCATGGTGTTGTCGGCAAGCGTCGCCCAGGTCGCCTCGTCGTATGGCTTGATGACCGGCGCCGGTTCGGTCAGCGCGAGTTTGGTCCGGATGTACGCATTCAGGTGACTGTCGGGCAGGTGGTGCACGACCTGGCGCAGCGTCCAGCCGCCGGGCCGGTACGGCGTATCGAGTTGATCTTCATCGAGCCCCCGGACGGCCTCGCGTAAGCGCTCCGGTGTTTCCGCAATGACATCGATGGCCTTCTTCCGGGTATCCGCCGATGGCGCGTCCGGCGGAGCGAAGCGGCCCGTGGGGTATCGAGGATCGGTCTGGGACATGGCTGGGCGAGTGGGAGACGGACGGGCTGACGGTCACTAACTTAGTCCGGCTTCATTCCTTGGTGCCCTGTTCACCGTTCGAGACACCGCATGGACTGGATAACCGACCCGAATGCCCTGGTGGGCCTGCTGACGCTCACCGCGCTGGAGATCGTCCTCGGGATCGACAACATCATCTTCATCTCCATCCTGTCCAGCAAGCTGCCGAAAGCAGAGCAGCCGCGCGCCCGCCGGCTTGGCCTGGGTGGCGCTTTTGTGTCCCGGCTGTTGCTCCTGCTTTCGAT
>CBIHMX010000457.1:0-3071 GCA_966211115.1 uncultured Gemmatimonadaceae bacterium
CCGCGATGGTGCGAACCTTGGAAATCGCGATCGCCGCCGCCTCGTCGAAGTGCTCAAGGTCGCGCTGATGGTTGTTGCTCGCAAGGTGCGGATAATAGGCGCCGAGGGCGTTAAGCGTGGCCGACAACACCGCCATCGGATGGGCATTCGACCGGCGCAGCGCAGGCACTACCCCGAACACGACCCCAACGAGGACCGTGGTGGCCAGCGTGAAAGCGAGTGTGGACCAGTCGAGGCGCGGCTGGATGTCGAACTCACCCGCCCCGTAGAGTGGACTGAGCGAGACGAGCGGTCCAACGGTCCACACACTCAACGCAACGCCCACCACTCCGCCGAGTACCGAAAGCAGCAGGCTGTAGACGAGGAACTGACGGGTCAGCCGGCCCCGTGAGGCGCCTAACGCGGTCCGCACCGCGACCTCCGCGTGCTGCTCGAGACCCTGCGCCAGCAGGAGATTCGACACGTTGGCGGTGGCGATGAGGAGAACGAGCATCGCGGCCGCTGCCAGCATGTACAGCACGCGATCGAGACGGCCGAGCATCTCGGGCTGGAGCATGGTGACCTGGGCTCCCCTCGGCACGGCAGGAGCCGGATTCGCCTCGTGTAGCCGGCTAGCCATTGCATCGAGTTCCGCGTTCGCGCGCTCGACCGACACGCCGCGTTTCAGGCGGGCCGGCGCGTACACCTGCGCGCCACTCGGCGCGTCCTCGCGATAGCCAAGCGGTACCCAGAGATCGGACTGATAGGGATGCTTGATGCCTCGCGGCATCACGCCAACGATCGTGCGCGAGCGGCCATTGAGCATGATGGCACGACCAATCACGGCCGTGTCACCACCGAATCGTGACTGCCAGAGTCCATGGCCGAGGACCACGGCGTCCCGCCGGTCGGGCGCGTCCTCTTCTTCGGTAAACGTGCGACCAAGAATCGGGCGGAAGCCGAGTACGGAGAAGAAGTTTGCCGTGACGATGCCCGCGGCCACGCGTTCGGCGTTGCCGCCGTCAACGAGCGTCGCGCTCGAGCCCGTGCCTGCGGCCAGGCCTTCGAATACGGTGTTCTCGCGGCGCCAGGCACCGAGGTTGGCGAGGGTAAAACCGCGAATGTCCGGAGCGGCCCCTGGTTGCGCAAAGTCTTCGCGGACGCGCACGACACGATCCATGCCGCCGGCGCTCCACGAACGCAGCATGAACGCGTTGACGACGCTGAACGCCGCCGTCGTCGCCCCAATCGCGAGTCCGATCGAGCAGATCACGACCAGCGCGATCGCCGGACGCTTGCGGAGCGTGCGAATGGACCAGCGAAGGTCCTGGGTCAGGGCACGTCTGGCAAATGTGAACATGTCACGCAATCCTCGGTTCGGCGACGTTCACCCACGGAAACATCGTGCGCAGAACGTCGCCAGCACACTGGGACGAGCGGCGTGTCACGCGCCACGACGCGCGCGGGCTGGTGCTCGCGATGCCGGTGAGACGGGCGCAGATTTGTCCGCTTGCCCGATCCATGGAGCCCGAACGTGATGAAAGTGATCGTCGCCATCGTCGTCGCCCTCGCGGCCATGGTGGCTGTCGTTGCCACGCTGGGCGCCCGGTTGCCGGTGTCGCACACGGCGACCCGCGCGGCGATCATCGGCGGGCCACCGGATGTCGTGTTCAATACCATCACCGATTTTGACGCCGCGCCGTCATGGCGGGGTGAGGTGAAGTCGATGACCGAAAGCGTCGACCCCGCGTCCGGTCGCCAGCGCGTGACCGAGGTGTCATCGAATGGCACGATGACAATGGAAATCGAGCAGATCGTTCCCGGTTCACGCCTGGTGACGCGCATTGTCGGAGAGGACCTGCCATTCGGTGGTGCGTGGGCGTATGCGGTGGAACCTCAGGGCACCATGACGAAGGTCACCATCACGGAGCATGGAGAGGTATACAATCCCATCTTTCGCTTCATCTCCAGTTACATCATGGGCCATACGGGCACACTCGATACATACCTGACGAATCTGGGCAGGAAGTTCGGTGGTGACGTCACCATCATCGATGCCCCGACGGTGCCGCTCAAATGATGACCAGGGCGCAGGCCACAGCGCGCGGACCACAGACTGGCGGATCCCGATGACGGAGTGGTCGCCAAAAGCGGGCATCTTCATCCTGGTCAACCTGCAAGGTGAGCTTGCCGACCGCGTGCATGCAATTCAGCAAGCGTACGACCCCCGGATGGCGAACTTCGCCGCGCCACACTTTACGCTCATCGGCTCGTCAGGCGCAGGCCCGATCGACCCGGATACGTCGATCGAACGGTTACACGAAGCGCTGGATCCGATCGCGTTCTCGACCGAACCATTGACGCTCCACTTCGAGCGGCCGGTGCGGTACATGCAGACCAACACGTTCACGCTCCCCCTCGATCCGCATGGGCCGCTGCGTGAATTGCACGACCGGATCAGAAAGAGTGGCCTGACGTTCGCGCGTTCACGGCACGCGTTCACACCGCACGTAACGCTGAGCCACTACAAGACGCCCACCGAGGAAGAGGCGCGTGAGCTGCTCGCGATACGAATCAGCGAGCCGTTCGTGGTGGATCACCTGGTGGTGTCGCTGACGCAGGAGCCGGTGAAGCCGAGGGAGCTCTTTGAGTTGGCGCTGGCGAAAGAGATTGACGATTGACTATTGACGATTGACGATTGACGATTGACGATTGGTCATTTGCGATAAAGGGATACCAGTGCGTTGTCAGGATGATGGAGGTGTGTGGTCGCCTCGGTAGTATGCCGTATGTCCAATCGGCATCTGACCCCGCAACAACTTCAGGATCGCCTGCTCGCATTCGGCATTTCCGTATGCAAGCGACTCCTGGCGCTGCCACGCAACTTCGTAATCGACCATTTCGCCTCACAGATCCTGCGATCAAGCACTTCTCCTTCCGCTCACTATGCAGAAGCGCGTGATGCCGAATCTCGGAGGGACTTCATCCACAAGATGAAAATGGGCCTCAAGGAGCTCCGCGAAACCATGACATGGCTACGGTACCTTTCAGCGCTCTCGAGACCGGAAGACGTAGACGAATTGATCGTGGAA
>CBIHMX010000458.1:0-3071 GCA_966211115.1 uncultured Gemmatimonadaceae bacterium
CCTTGCTTCGCCTTCTTCGAGCACCGTCCCGTCGTTTTCCACCACCAGTTCGACCCCCTCGGCAACGACGCGCACGTCGAGCCAGACCCGCAGGACCTCCTGGCCGGCGTCGAGTCCGTGCACGACGGCGTTTTCGACGATGGGCTGCAGGAGGAGAACTGGAACCAGGCATGGGCCCGCGTCAGGCGCGACGTGACACTCGTATTGCAACCGTTCGCCGAACCGCATCCGTTGCAGGGCGAGGTACTTCTCCGCCAGCGCTACTTCTTCATCGACGGTGATCTCTTCACGGCCGTCTTCGCGCAACGACGCGTGCAACAGTTCAGCCAGTTGTTCGATCGCCGCGACGGCCCGCCTGGGTTGCACGCCGGCGGCCAGCGCCGCGATGCCATTCAGTGTGTTGTACAGAAAGTGCGGCTGCAACTGCGCCCGCAGGGCCGCCAGCCGTGCCGATTGCAACTGGCCCTCCAGTTGCGACGCGCGCAGCGTGCGCCGCTGGCGCTCGCGGAATTCGGTGATACCCCACGCCGCGAACAACACGCCGGCGTACATCGAGATGACGTTCGGCATGGTATTCAGCCACGATCGCGTCAGGCGCGGAATCATGGAGAACATGAATACCACCTGCGGATTGGTGATCGTCACGGCCCACGCATCGGCCATCGCGTGGGCCGCCGTTGTCGCGACAAACAATGACGCGTGCAGCGCAACGATTGAACCGCGCAGCGGCACGATCGGATAACGCACCCCGACGTGCAGCACGAACGGCAGGATGACCGCCAGCAGGATCCATCGTGGCGTGGTCGACGCCACCGCCGCCATCACCTCGATGGGAAACCCATGCGTGCCGGCGACGTGGTGCGCCTCCAGCGCACTGATCGCCCCCATCGCCAGGCAGACGATAACCACGGCCAGTGTCGCGGCCCGAGGCGGCGACACTGAATTGACCATGGTGCTTTCGGGTGTGTTACTGCTCAGAAATTCCCCCGCGTTTCGCAGGCCTTCGCCGGTGCGACGAAAGGTACCGGGTCGCGGGCCCAGCCTTCAACGCGATGGCGTGCCAGCGGTCCCCAGGCGTTACGAACGGTCCCCTGGCGCTTCGGTCAGGGGTGACCCTGGAGCATGGCGAAGGTGATCGACGTCCCGCGCATGGGCTGTTCGGCGGAGGACTTTACCGTGAGCCGGAACGCGCCGCGTTTCGACTTGACGCCGAGCGTGACCTCGAGTTGCTGGTTGTCATGCACGATCATGAGCGAGAGCGGGCCGTGGTCGGTGTACAGTTGCCGGTAAGTGCGAAGTCGTTCTTCCATCGGACGGTTCGGGTCCGATGCCATCCACGACTCCAGGAACGCCTTCATCACCCCATCGTCACCACTATTGAATGCCTTGATGTATTCGCTGGCGATATGACCCGCGTGCGAGTCAGGAATAGCGACGTCCGTGGCGTGAGTCGCGCCCTTCTCTGCGACAGGATTGGAGTGGCTCGGTGCACCACCACCCGGATTGGCGAGGGCGCGCCAGTCATCCAGCGTTATGCGTCCGACGAGTTCGACCTTCCCATCGGCCGTGTGTCGGATGACAGCTGCCTCGCTCTCGGCGATATCTCCCGGCTTGATACCGGGCACATGGAGTTCGATCACAAAGTGGTGCGTGACAATAAGGCGGTTCGTGCCGGCCCTGGGCGCCTTCGCCACCAATGCCGCCTGATCCGGCGTAGCCGGAAAGCTGCGCAGGACCATCGTCGTGCTGGTCGGCTTCCCCGCCGCATACTCCGCCGTTTCCACGCAACGATACATGGGGCTGGAGAGAATGTCGGCGAACTGGATACCGTACTTCCGGAACACGACGCCCATCAGCGCGGCGTCCCTGATGCCGTCATCGTTGAGATTGCGCTGCTGGCTGCGCTCGACGGGCACCGGATCCCGCTGTTCGTTGAACGACCGGTCCGTGCGCGCGTGGCGCAGCAAGACCGTGTACCCTCCCTTGCGCAAAGCGTCCATGAGCTGCTCGCGCCGCAGTTCGGTCGAGCCCGAACCGGGGATGAATAGACCCGTCACCAGGGCAAGCAACGATAGGGCGTGAACCATGAGATCTCCGCGTTGAGTGTTCGACGGTCGACGCACGCTGACACGCACGGGCACGCCGGGCAATCGAGGGCACCCCAGGCGGTTCGCCCGTGTTGCAAGCGGTGCCGTGCGCGGAGGCTGGCAGCCACTTCCGGGTGCCCGGGATCGTTATGCATGAGCCGTCGGTGTCGACGACGGGTATCCAGACGCCGAGGTGTGCAGCCTCGACCGCTCGAGATCTCCGGAGGAGTCCCATGGCCGTGAAACTGCTAGGTCACCCCGTGCACCAGATGCTGATCGTGTTCCCGCTTGGCCTGCTCGGCGCAGCGGTGCTGTTCGACATCATCGCCATGACCATCGATTCGATCGGGCTGCAGGCTGCAGCGTACTACATGATCGGGGCCGGCGTGATCGCCGGGTTGCTCGCCGCGCCGTTCGGCTTCATCGACTGGCTCGGAATCCCGTCGAACACGCGCGCCAAGTCCATCGGCGCCGTACATGGCCTGGGCAACGTCGTCGTGGTGGTGCTCTTTGCCGCCAGCTGGTACCTGCGACGCCCCGATCCGCTGGCGCCGAGCGCCTCCGCGTTAGGTCTGTCGATCGCGGGCTTCCTCGTTGCGCTGGTCACCGGCTGGCTCGGCGGTGAACTCGTCGACCGACTCGGCGTCGGCGTCGACGCGGGAGCCAACGTCAACGCCCCAAGCTCGCTTTCGGGACGGCCCGTCGGCTAACCCTGTACCGACCCTGTCAGGAAGAACGACCACTGAATCCAGCCGGCCACCACGGCCAGTGGAAACACGAGCCACGGAAATCGGCGATAGCCCCAAACGACCCAGATCGAGATGACGATCTGCGCCAACACCAGGATGGGGACCGTTTCTCCGGCGGCGGTTATGGCGAGATACTTGCTGCGACCCGAAGCCAGCAGGACGGCGCTCACCCCCACGGGGACCATCAGCCAGAGTGGAGAGATGTCTGACAGCGATAGTCGGACCGCGGTCGCAC
>CBIHMX010000459.1:0-3063 GCA_966211115.1 uncultured Gemmatimonadaceae bacterium
TTTCCGGTCGGTCCGTTGACGCTGCTCGACGAAGTGGGTCTCGATATCGCTGCAAAGTCGGGCGCCATCCTGCACGAGGCGTTCGGCGAACGGCTTGCACCAGCGCCGGCGATGCGAGCTGTCGTCAACGCTGGTCGCTTCGGTAGAAAGGGGAAGCTTGGCTTCTACCGGTACGATGACGACGGAAAGAAGGGACCGGCTGACGTATCGATTTATCCGCTGCTCGCCAATCCGGTCCGGTCACCATTCACGGCGGAAGAAATTCAGCAGCGGTGCGCTCTCGCGCTGGTAAACGAGGCGGCAAAAACTCTCGAAGAGGGAATTGTCCGCCAGCCCCGAGATGGCGACATTGGCGCCGTGTTTGGAATCGGGTTTCCTCCATTTCGTGGCGGGCCCTTCCGTTGGATCGATGCTCAGGGAGTCGCGAAGGTTGTTGACGCACTTGAAGATCTCGCCGCGCGCTTCGCGCCCCGATTTACTCCCTCGGAGCTCCTCGTGTCGATGGCCCGCCGCGGCGAACGCTTCTACCCCCCCGAAGGCAAACCCACCTAGGGGACGGAGGAGGGACGGAGGAGGGACGGAGGAGGGACGGAGCAGGGACGGAGCAGGGACGGAGCAGGGACGGAGCAGGGACGGAGCAGGGACGGAGGAGGGACGGAGCAGGGACGGAGCAGGGACGGAGGAGGGACGGAGCAGAATTTGTGACGAGGACGGTGGCGTTTCTGTCCGTCGGACAACGATCCTCTGCCTCCCGGAATCGAATGCCGCCATATCCGGGACGACGCGGCACGCCCGCAAAGAATTTTCGGCTCGGCGCCAAGTCGCGTAACAGATTGCCAAATAAGGGTTTAGACTTGATCAGCTTTCTGCGCTCTCCAGTCTCACCACTACCCCACGTTGACGGATGACGCAATTGCGGGGTCTCCCTATTCAGAACGACAGTGATGCCGCAATCGTGGCGCGGGTCCTGGGTGGTGACTCCCGGGCGTACGCTGTGATCGTGGCGCGATACCGGGCTCAGTACGGCCGTTATGCAGTGCGGATGCTCGGTAGCCGGGAGGATGCGGAGGAGGCGCTGCAGGATGCCTTCGTCCGTGCCTACCGATCGCTGGCCAAGTGTGACGATCCCGAGCGCTTTGCGCCCTGGTTCTTCCGCATCCTGGCCAATCGCTGCCGGACTGCCGGAACCCGACGTGGTCGCCGAGAGCGGACATTTGTCAACGATGACATCGCCCTCTACGGAGCCTCAGAAGATCATCCGGCGGAACGCACGGCCTGGCGCGAAGAGCTGGAACGTGCTTTGCAACGACTGGACGTCGACCAGCGGGAAGCATTCCTGCTGAAGCACGTCGAAGAACTGGGGTATGAAGACATGGCGGTGATCACCGGCGTCGGTGTCTCCGCGCTGAAAATGCGGGTCAAACGAGCGTGCGAGCGGCTGCGGATGCTGCTCCATGAGGTGCAAGGTGGCTGACGAACCCACGGATCCATTCATCGATCAGATAGCGGCCGAGCTGCGGCGCCCCGTGCGCTTCGACTCGCGTTTTGACGATCGTGTAATGGCATCACTGGACGCCCCGGCAGTCATCCCGCTGCACCCCGGTCGCGCCAAGCGCCAGGAACCATGGATTGTCCGTCCCTGGACGTTGCGCGTTTCGCCGATTGCTGCATTCGCAACCGCCGCGGCACTCGCCGGCGTTGTCGCGATAAGCGCCTGGCAACTGCGTGGACCTCAGCAGGTTCAGGTTGCTACGACGAACATCACTGACTCGAAGCTCACGCCGGTCGCGAACGTTGGTGAAGAGCCGCTCGTCGTGCAGCAGTTCACCTACTACGAGAAGGGACTCAAGTCGATCTCGATCGTTGGTGGATTCAACGACTGGGACGAGGATTCAACGAAGCTGGTTGAGGTGTCGCCGGGTGTGTGGACCATTTCGATGGCATTGCCACCGGGTGTCTACGAATACCAGTTCATCCTCAACGGCTCGAAGCGCGTGACCGATCCGACGATGCCGCAGGTCTCGAGTGACTTCGGATCCCCGAACTCTGTGGTCACGGTCAGCCCGAAGGTGCCGCGATGAGCCGACGCTGGACTACGGCATCGTTCCCGGTCGCGGCGTTTGCGGCGCTCGGCTTCACGTTCATCGCCTCGGACGAACGGATCGAGGAACGCGTCGACCCGCGGATCCGGTCGTCGGTCGCGGCGATCGCTGACTCGCTCGAGCGCGAAGGCGTGATGCCTGAACCGCTGATTGACTACGCGCTGGAAGGGACGCAGAAGCGGGGAAATCCTGAGGTCATCCTGACCGGCGTGCGCAAATGGGCGAAGGACCTGCGACGCTCCCGCCACCTGCTTGGTCCTGGCGCAACGCCAAACGAAGTGATTAACGGCGCAAAGGCACTCCGGGCCGGCGTCGACGAGGCCAAGCTCGAGCGGTTGCGCGTCGAACGCAGCACGCAGCGTTATGCATCGTCGCTCAGCACGATGGCGTACCTGATCAGCAGCGGCGTTTCGGCTGAAACCGCTTCGACCGTGCTCGTCAATATTGCGCTCAGCGGTGCATCTGAAACGCAGATCCGCGCTTTGCAGGACGAAATCCAGAGCGACATCAATCGCGGCATGCCGCCCGGAGCATCGACGGTCGCGCGCGCATACGGTCTGCTGCAGGCCATCGAAGCAAGTCGCACAGATGGCGTCGTTCCAGGCGCAGCGTTACCTTCGACGCGCGGTACGGCGCGCCCAGCTGATCCGATGGCGAACGGTTCCCTGCGAGGTTCCGCGGTCGGCAATCAGGGCGACGGGGCTCGCCCGCCCGCACCCCGCGGAAAGGACAACAAGCGACCGTAACCCACCGACGGTATCAGCCGGTTCACGCTGCGCGGCGGGGGAATCTCCCTCGCCGCGCCACTGTTTCTAGGACTGTTCTCTCCGGTTGCCGCGCGCGCGCAAACACCGGTCCGAACTCGCGACGCCAGTTTCGCCGTGGTGCAATACGACGGCGGCGTAACCGCAGGCGCGCTCACGCTGTACGATGCCGTCGTCCTCTCGAATGAACGCACATC
>CBIHMX010000460.1:0-3061 GCA_966211115.1 uncultured Gemmatimonadaceae bacterium
GTCGAAGAGATGCGCCTTCATGGCGCGGGCGCACGGATCGTGGCGCTCATGGCAGGCGGCGCACGCATGTTCGCGGCGCTGCTCTCGTCAGGCACGAACATGGGCCAGCGCAACGTCATCGCCACCCGATCGGCATTGGTGACGCTGGGGATCCGCGTGGTCGGGGAAGATGTCGGCGGGGAATACGGCCGCAGCGTGCGCGTCGACTCGACGACCGGCGTGATGCACGTACGCTCGCTGATGGGGGGCGATCGTGAGTTCTGATCGGCGGTCGGTGCTGGTCGTCGACGACAGCAAACTCGTCAGGCGCGTCCTCGTGGACCTGATCGGGTCGAGCGACGAATTCCGCGTCATTGGCGAAGCCGAGGACGGACTCGACGCGATCCGGAAGGTGCACGCACTGAACCCGGACCTCGTCACGCTCGACGTACAGATGCCGGGCCTCGACGGCCTGCAGGTGCTGGGCTACATCATGAGCGAGGTGCCGCGTGCGGTCGTGATGCTCACCGCCGGCGGCGAACCTCGCGGCGACGACCTGACGTTGCGCGCTCTTGAACTCGGCGCCGTCGATTTCGTCCGCAAGCCCGCGCCTGACGAGGGCCTGCACGCCGACGCGCTCCGCGAGCGCTTGCTCGGGGCGTTGCGTGGCGCGCTCACGGTGAACCTCAACGCGGCCTCGGTGCTCGCGCGCCCGATGCGTGCCCGTGGCCGCGCCGCACCTCCCACGAGGCCGGCGACGCGCGTCGTGGCGCTGGCCGCGTCCACTGGCGGACCGCGCGCACTCGCCGAGGTGATTCCCGCGCTGCCGCCGGACCTCGGGGCGGCGGTGATCATCGCGCAGCACATGCCGCCCGGGTTCACCGCCAGCCTCGCCGAGCGACTCGATCGTCGCAGCGCGCTCCCGGTGGTGGAAGCACACGACGGCGATACCCTGATGGAGAATCGCGTCTACGTCGCGCCGGGTGGACGGCATCTCCATGTCTCGTCAGGCAGCGATGGATCGCCGCGACTCGAGGTTCGCGACGATCCACCGTTGCATGGCGTCCGGCCGTCGGCCGACGTCCTGTTCCAGTCCATTGCGCACGCGTTCGGTCCCGCCTCGGTTGGTGTGGTTCTCACGGGCATGGGTCGCGACGGAACGGAAGGACTTCGCCAGATGCGACTCGCTGGCGCCTATGCCATCGTCCAGGACCAGGGGACGTCCACGGTCTATGGTATGCCGAAGGTCGCCCTGACTGTTGCCGGTGCCGATACGATTGTGGCCCTCCCCGAAATGGCACGCGCGGTGGTGCGTGCCCTGGTGGCCATTCCGCGCCGGGACGATGTGACCCTGTCAGCCCTGCCACGGTCATGAGAGTGCCCCCCGACGTCCCGCCGGAATCATCTCTGCTACCCATGAATCCGACCCCGACCCTGGCTAGCGAACCACCCGACGAGAAGGCGCCGGCAGGGCCAAAGCTGCCGCCGCGTTTTCGCGATCGCGTGGTCGAGCGTTCGGGTTTCCAGGATCTGCTGGTAGTCCGGATCGGCGCTGAGCGGTTCGCGGTACCGCTCGAGGCGGTCGATGAACTCGTCGAGACCCCGCGGCTGCGTGCCGTTCCCGGTTCACCGGACGGCCTGCTCGGGTTGTTCACGTTAGGCGGCGGACTGTTGCCGCTGTATTCGCCCGCCCGGCTCCTCGGGGTGTCGCCGGACGCCCATCCGGCGGCCCTCGTCATGCGTGGTGGACAGTCCCGCATCGCGCTCGCCGTCGACGACGCCGACGACGTCGTGCGGATCTCGCTGGCTGACGTCCTCGACGCGCCTCGCACCGGTCATCACGACGACATCGTGCCGGGTGTGGTCTGGTGGGAAGGGGACCTGTTGACACTGCTCGATGCGCGCGCGGTCGTTGCGTGCTTCGCGGCGCTCTCCACGGAGGCGGCATGACGGCAACGGCAGAATCCACGCGGCTCGTAACGTTCCGATTGGGCCAGCATTTGTTCGCCGCCGAGATCCACGCGGTGCAGCGCGTACTTCGCCACGAACCGCCCCGCGCGTTGCCGGACATGCCGGATTGGATGGAAGGCGTGGTCGACTATCAGGGCACGGTTGTGCCGGTCATCGACATGCGCCGCCGATTCGGCCTGCCCGCGACGACACCCGGACCGCAATCCCGCCTCATGGTGTGTTCGGCGTCAGGCGGTCAGGTGGCGATGCTCGTCGATGCGGTGCTGGACGTGAAACCGGTGTCACCCGGTGATGTGATGGACCCGCCGGAGCTCTTTCGCGGCCTCGCCGGCGAATATCTCAAGGGCCTGACGCGCCGCCAGCAGCAACTGGTCGTCGTGCTCGACGTCGAGAGTCTCCTGTCGAGCCAGGTCCCCCTGCGATTCCAGCCGGATGCCGACGGGTCCTGACGAGGCCTCCCCTTTTGCGCCGGCCCAACCGGAACCATCGGGACGGTCGGCGCACCTCAACGCCTCGACCCATATCGAGCGCGGCTGGAACCTGATCTCGCGCGGCGAACATGCCGCAGCCGAGGAAGAACTGGCGAAGGCGCTCGCGCTCGTGCCTGACGACACCCAGGCCGCGTCGTTGTCCGGGTGGGCGCAGATGCTGCAGGGGAAATACGACGACGCGCTGCTGCACTTCAACAGCGTGCTGCATCGCGAGCCGGCGCACGCAATCGCCCGCGTGAACGTGGGCTACATCTGCCTGAAGAAGGAGATTTACGGCGAGGCGATCGAACATCTCTCGCGCGTGATCCGCGAATCCGACGATCGCAAGGCGACGCTCTACGCGCATTTCTACCTCGGACAACTGTACGCTGCGCGAGAAATGTTCACCGACGCCGAGGCGTTTTTCGGACGCGCGCTGGCGCTTGGTCCCAACCTCATCGAGGCGTATTTCGAGCTCGGCCGCGCGCGATGGGCCGGTGGGAACGGGGATGGCGCGCGTCAGGCGTGGCGCGACGGTGCGGCCGCGGGCAAGTTCAGTCCATGGGGAACGCGCTGTGCCGCCCTGCTGGCGGAGGTCGACGGCGGGGGCTCGCCCTCGCGCTGAGCCTCTGGCTCGCCGT
>CBIHMX010000461.1:0-3060 GCA_966211115.1 uncultured Gemmatimonadaceae bacterium
GATTGCGGTAGGGGACGGACTTGCGGTCGCGTTCAAGATCGAGTCGCACAACCATCCGTCGGCGGTCGAGCCATATCAGGGCGCGGCAACCGGCGTGGGCGGAATTCTCCGCGACGTGTTCACCATGGGCGCGCGGCCGATCGCCTTGCTCAACTCGCTGCGCTTTGGCGGACTCGATCACCCGCGTACGCGCTGGCTCGTCGCCGGGGTGGTCAAGGGCATCGGCGACTATGGCAATTGCATGGGCGTGCCGACCGTCGCCGGCGAAGTCGTGTTCGACGACGCCTACGCCGGCAACCCGCTCGTCAATGCGATGTGCGTCGGCGTCATGCGCGAGGAGGAATTGATCCGCGCCGTCGCCAGCGGCGTCGGTAACCCGATCATCGCCGTTGGCGCTCGCACGGGTCGCGATGGTATTCACGGGGCGTCGTTCGCTTCTGAGGATCTGTCGCACGAAAGCGAAGCCAAGCGGCCGCGCGTGCAGGTCGGCGATCCGTTCACGGAGAAGCTTCTGCTCGAAGCGTCGCTGGAGCTGATCCGGAGTGGCCACATCGTCGCGATCCAGGACATGGGCGCCGCGGGCCTGACGAGTTCGTCGGCCGAGATGGCGGCGCGCGGCGATGTGGGTGTGGAGATCGACGTGACGAAGATGCCGCTGCGCGAGGAAGGCATGACGCCTTACGAGATCCTGCTCAGCGAATCACAGGAGCGCATGCTGGTCGTGGCGCTCAAGGGTCGCGAAGCGCAGGTCCAGGCCATCCTGGCCAAGTGGGACCTCGCGGCTGAGGTCATCGGCGAAGTCATCGCCGAACCCGTGTACCGGGTGAAGGAGCATGATCGGGTGGTGGCTGAGTTTCCGGGCTCTCGCCTGGTGACCGACTGCCCGATGTATTCGCCCGAAGCGCGGGAGAGTGAGGTCATCCGTGCCCTGCGTGAACGCGTCGTGGACAGCATTCCGGAGAAGGCTGAGGAGTCCGAACCGATGTGGACCCTCGAGCGGCTGCTCGCGTCCCCAACCGTCGCCAGCAAGGCGTGGATCGTCAGGCAGTACGACAGCACGGTCCGCGCGAGCACAATCGTGGGTCCCGGGCCGGCGGATGCCGCCGTGGTCATGCTGCGGGGCACGAAGCGGGCGCTGGCCCTCAAGACCGACTGCAACGGACGGTACGTCTACCTCGACCCGCGGGTCGGCGGACGGATCGCGGTCGCCGAAGCAGCGCGCAACGTCGCCTGCACCGGCGGTCGGCCGATGGCCATCACCAACTGCCTGAATTTCGGGAACCCGAAGAAGCCGGAAGTGTTCTTCCAGTTCCGCGAGGCCGTGGCCGGCATGGGCGAGGCGTGTGAGGTGTTAGGCACCCCGGTGACCGGCGGCAACGTGTCGCTCTACAACGAAAGTCCGACAGGCGCGGTGTATCCGACGCCGACCATCGGCATGGTCGGCCTGCTCGAAGACGTGTCGCACGCGACGACCGCCGTCTTCAGGACGACCGGCAATTCGATTATCCTTCTTGGTGACAACACCGCCGAACTGGGCGCAAGCGAGTACCTGCGCTGGATCCACGGCGTGGTGGCGGGACGGCCGCCGGCGTGTGACCTGAAAGCAGAAGCGAGATTGATCGAGGCGCTGCTCGAAGCGATGGCCGACGGTACGGTGGCGTCGGCGCACGACTGCAGCGACGGCGGGCTCGCGGTAGCGCTGGCCGAGTGTTGCGTGATGGATGAGGACGCCCCGATGGGCGCCACGGTGGACCTGAGTGCCTGGTCGACGCTGTCGAATCGTGCCCTGCTCTTTGGTGAAGCCCAGGGGCGGGTGATCGTGTCGACGCCGGATCCGGCGGCGGTGCTGGCCATCGCCAACCGGCACCTGGTGCCGGCGGCGGAAATCGGACGAGTCGGGGCACCCGGGGATCCACTGAGCATCAGCATCGGGATGCAGTGGTTCCAGGCGCCGCTCTCGCGATTGGGTGCGGCGTATCACGGTGCGATCCCGGCGATGATGTCGAAGGTGGCGGTATCGGTCGATTGACGATTTACGATTTACGATTGACGATTGACGATTGACGATTGACGATTGGCGATTGGCGATTGGCGATTGGCGATTTGTGATTGGCGATTTGTGATTGGCGATTTGTGATTGGCGATTGGGCTTGAACTCTTGGAGTAGACATGTGTGGCATTTTCGGAGTCTGGGGACATCCGCGCGCAGCGGCGCTGACGCACCTCGGCCTCTATTCATTGCAGCATCGCGGACAGGAGTCGGCGGGCATCGTGGCCATCGACCCCGACGGCCAGGCGCGCAGCGTCCGCAAGATGGGGCTCGTTTCCGAGGGCTTCACCGCGGCTGACGTGGCGCCGCTCCAGGGAAGCCTCGCCATCGGCCACACGCGGTACAGCACCGCCGGTTCATCGACGCTCGACAACGCGCAACCGATCGTCGCACGGTTCCGCGACGGCCACATCACGCTGGCGCATAACGGGAACCTCGTGAACGCCGTCGAGCTCCGGCGCGACCTCGAGGATCGCGGATCGATCTTTTCGTCGTCGATGGATTCGGAGGTGCTGGTGCACCTCATGGCGCGCTCTTCGTCGGCCAAGCCTGAGCATCGGCTGGCCGACGCGATGGCCAAGGTCGTTGGCGCGGCGAGCCTGCTCGTCTCGGTGGGGAACACCCTGATGGCGGCGCGCGATCCCCGCGGCTGGCGGCCACTCGTTATGGGCCGGCTTGGCGACGCCTATGTGTTTGCGTCGGAGACCTGCGCCCTCGACATCGTCGGCGCCAAGTTGGAACGCGAGATCAAACCGGGCGAGATCGTGGCCGTCGACGCCGAAGGCGTGCGCTCGCTCCAGTTGCCTGCGTTGCCGCTCAAGCGGTGCGTGTTCGAGCACGTCTACTTCGCGCGTCCGGATAGCTACGTGTTCGGCGGATCGGTCGACCGTGCCCGGCGGGCGCTCGGCAGGCAACTCGCCAGGGAACAGCCGTCGCCTGGCGCTGACCTCGTGTTCTCCGTTCCCGATTCGTCCAACGCCGCGGCGGTTGGTTATGCGGAAGAATCGGGG
>CBIHMX010000462.1:0-3048 GCA_966211115.1 uncultured Gemmatimonadaceae bacterium
GGGACGGAGGAGGGACGGAGGAGGGACGGAGCAGGGACGGAGGAGGGACGGAGCAAAATGACCCGGCGAGCCGGTCGCCGAGCGGGATTTTGCTGCTTTTTCAGTTCGGGGTCGCGGTCTACGGCGGGTACTTCGGTGCCGGGATCGGGATCCTCATGCTCGCCGCGCTCGGCTTCATGGGGTTCACCAACATCCACCGGATGAATGGCCTGAAGAACTGGGGCGGGCTGTGCATCAATGTCACCGCGGCGGCCACGTTCGTCTTCAGTCACCTGGTCGATTGGCCGACGGCGATCTCGATGGCAGTCGGAGCGATTGCCGGTGGCTACCTGGGGTCACGATTGGCGCAGCGAGTTCCGAAGCAGGTCGTGCGGGCCCTGGTCGTCCTTATCGGATTGAGTGCGTCCCTCTGGCTTTTCGTTCGATGACGATCCCCGCTGAAGACGATTCCCGCTTGAAAACGATTTCCGCTGTGAAGGAACGCGGACTACTCAGATGACACGGATGAACACTGAAGGGCATTGGTGAAACCGGGGCACCCTGCAACCGGTGGCCGCCCACTCACGTCAGGGTGCCCCGGTTTCACCAAGGCAGTACCGCGTTTTCCGTGTCGTCCGCGTCGTCCGCGTTCCAACTGAGAAAATCGTCCTTAAGCGACACCAGATCTGATCGCCTTTCTAACGGCATCGACAAAGACGTCGATCTCGGTCGGGGTCGTGTAGATGCTCGGCGTAATCCGCAGTCCGTGGAATTCGTCGTGGATGATCGGGGTGGTGCGGATACGATGCTTGTTCCACAACCACCCAAAGAGCTGGCTCGTGTCGAGTCCTTCGATCGTGAGCAACGCGATGCCGCATGATTGCGTGTCGTTCAGTGGAGTGGGAACACTTACCCGCGGACTCTCCGCCATCAGCGCCTTCGCCCATCGATCGCGCAGGTAGCGCAGGCGTGCTGCCTTTCGCTCGAGCCCGATTCCACGATTGAATGCCACGGCGACCGCAATCGCGTTGTGGTTGGCGGCTGGATGAGTCCCGATCTCCTCGAACTTGCGGATGTTGGCGTCCATCTCGGCGGGCGCAGCCATCAACGGCCAGAGCGAACGGATCCTGTCGCGGCGCACGTAAAGGAAGCCCGTGCCGATCGGCGCGTGCAGCCATTTGTGAAGGCTGGTGCCGTAATAGTCCACGTCGAGCTGGTCGCGCGTGAACGGGAAATGCGCGAACGCATGCGCGCCGTCCACGAACAAGGCGATGCCCCGCTCCCGGGCCAGTTTCGAGATTTTGTTCACCGGGAAGATGTGTCCGGTGAGGTTGGTGATGTGCGTGATCTCGATGGCGCGTGTCTGGGGTGTGATCGCCTGCCGGAACCGGTTGACGATGTCGTCGTCGGACCCCGGTGGTCCGCCGAGGGAGATCGTTTTCACGACAATGCCATCGCGACGCGCGCGCTGGCCCCAGGTCGTCATCATCCGTCCGTAATTCTGGTTGGTGATGATGACTTCATCGCCGCGCTTCAGGTCCAGGCCCAGGATCATGGTTTCCTGCGACTCGGACGCGTTGCGCGTTATCGCCATTTCCTCGGGATCACAACCGAACATCAAGGCCAGGTCCCGCCGGCAGCTTTCGATGCGCGGCTCGAGGACGTTCCACATGTGATCGACGGGGATCTCGTTCGAGAACCGAAGATCGCGGATCATCGCTTCCATCACGCTGATCGGTGCGGGGCTGCAGCCACCGTTGTTCAGGTTGATCAGCGTCGGGTCGGTATCGAACGCCCGCGAGATTTCCGACCAGTAATCCTCTTCGGACGCGACCGCGGAAGCAGTCTTGCCTTCCACCATCCGTTCCGCGCTGAACAGCGACCTGAACGCGCCGGCGTTCATCACAGGAAGCGCGAATCCCGCTCGGGCGAGAGAGCCTACAAAGGCGCGTCGATTCGTCATGGTCCGCTCGGAGGAAAGGGCGCAACCAAGTTCAGAGCGCCGAACGCAAAACGCAACGTACGGATGCCTGAGAGCTGATGGCGTACGGCCGTAGCCGTCAGCCGAGCTTCTTTGGTTGCGGCAGGTCCACGGTGAAAAAGAACCTCGTCCCCTTCTCCAACTCGGTCGACACCTGCAATTCGCCACCCATGGCCCGGATGAGCTTCTGGCAGATGGACAGGCCGAGGCCAGCGCTCGAAAACGCGTAATCACCTGGCGTCTGTCGTTGCCGGAACGCCTCGAACAGGCTGCCCATGACGTGCTCGGGAATTCCGCGTCCGGTATCCTGCACCGAGAACTCGACGAGCGAGCGATCGAGCTCGCGGCACGTCATGCACACCGAACCGGTGTTGGTGAACTTGATCGCGTTCGTGGCGAGGTTGAGCAGGACGCGATTCAATGCGGACGGATGACCAAGCCTGACATCCGCCGAGGGACCGCTTGCTTTCAGCTCGAGACGCTTCTCCTCCGCCATCGGGCGCAAGATGTCCATGATGGACTGGAGCACGTCGGACACGGAGAACGGGATCTGTTCCGTGTCGACCAGCGTCGTCCCGCCGCGGGCGAGTTCGATGACGTCACCGGCCAGTGAGCTCAGGCCAAACGCTGCGCTGTACACCAGGCCGAGTTGGCGCTGCTGAATCGGTGAGAGATCTCCTCCGGCGCCGGCGCGAAGGCGTTCGGCCAGGATCAGGATCGAACCCAGCGGCGACCGCATGTCGTGCGCCATCTCGACCACGAGTTGCTGCGCATCCTGTCCCGTCAGCCGTGAGGCGAAACGATGCTCGGCGTCGAGGTCGAGTCCGTCCTGGACGCGTTCCATCGCGCGGAGAATGGCGACGACGTCGGCGGACCGGTCGCGCACATCGGGCGCTTCGGCGTGCTCGAGGAAGGCGCGGCGCAGCCGCTCGAGGATGCGTCGCGCGGGCACGAACGGCGGCAGTCCCTGGACATCGGCCGATCCGCCGACCGCGCTCCGTCGAACGGCATCGGCCAGCACGCCGATGGCCGACCGGAGGTCGATCTGGGTCGAGGTGGCGTGAGGCCCCAGAGACCAGGAGCGGGCT
>CBIHMX010000463.1:0-3047 GCA_966211115.1 uncultured Gemmatimonadaceae bacterium
CGCGACCTCGAAGCCCTCTTTCTCCGACATCCCCCAGATCGTCGCGCCGACCACGGCACCAAGCACGGCGACGCCGAGGAACGGCCGGCCGGTGGACATCTGTCCCATCCCGGGAAGCATCAGGCCCGAGCCCAGCGCCTGCCCTGATCCGAACACGCGATCCTGGAGGCGGGCGACAGCGGCATTGATGGCGCTGCGTTCGGCCGGGTTGGGCGACAGGTCGAGATACTTCTGAAAGTCCTGCGTGGCGAGACCACGTTCGCCGCGCGCGGCACGCGACAACGCACGGTTGAAGTACGGCTCGGGCGCGTTGGGCAACCTCGTGGTAATGGAGCCGAAGATCGAATCGGCGGCGATGTACTGCCGCCGTTCGAGCAGTGCGACGCCGGAACTGAAGTTCGCCTTGGCTTCATTGACCTGCGCGATCTGCGACGCCGGAACGAGGCGCACGATGCGACCCTGGACCTCATCCTTGTCACGGGCGCCCGGCGACAATTGCAGGTAGCGGCAGTATTCGCGAACCGCGTCGGTATTGGCCGCCAGGAATTCGTGCTCGCGGCCCAGGTAATACGCCAATTGTGCGTTATTCGGGCTTCGCTTGGCGGCCTGCGCGAAGGCGTCGCGCGCTCCGGTGTGCTCGCCCTGGAGCGATGCTTCCTGGCCCGCGCTGATGAGCCTGCGCGTCTCGGCGTCGTCGCTGCTGGCGCTGGTGTTGGCGATCGGAATGATGAGTGCGGCGCATCCCTGCGGTGCACTGGACGCGAGCTGGCGCTTGGGCGCCAGGCCCTGCGCGGCGGCCGTGCGGACACCGGCCAGCAAGCCCACGACCACGATCAACTCGCCAACCGTCCTGAACGGAACCTTCGTCCTAACGCGCGTTGCTCTCAAGGGATTCGAAGATCGGGTTCACAACCACCAATCGAGGCCGCCGGCACGCGGCCACGGATTGAAACGGTCGCCTGTTTCATGGAGGTTTTCACGTCTCCACGGAGTATTCACGACAACGGTTCTGGTTCCGTTATAGTTGCGGCTCAAGGACTGGGACGAAAAGAGTGTGACGGGAGACGTGGCGCCGACATGCTGAAGGACACCACGCGAGTCAGCCGACCCTGTCGATTGCTCGACGACCTCAGCCGGCAGCATGGCAAACGGTTGCACGTCGATACCGCCTGATGTCACTGACGTGAGTCCCGTCGACGCGAAGTCCATGGTGTATGTGCCCTGCGGTCCGGTTATTCCAAGGCCGTTGAACGTAGCGGTGCCGGAAGCGTCAGTGGCAATCGAGGTGGTGCCGATGGGCGTACCCCCCGGCCCGCTTGCGACGCTGGCCGAGATGGTCACGCCCGAGGTAAGAACGTTATTGCCCTGGGCGTCGCGGAGCCTCACCGCTGGTGTGGCCGTGAACGGCACGTTGTCCTGGGCCGTGGCTGGTGGCGCCGTTACGAAAGCGAGTTGCGTAGGCGCGCCTGCCGCGAGACTGATTGACGACGACGTCGCACCGGTGAGACCGGTCGAACTGAATGACAGTGCGTAGGTGGCAACGAGACCAGTGATTCCCAGGTCCGTGAAGGTTGCGACGCCGTTGGTGGTGTTCATTGACGTCGTACCGGTGAGCGTTCCGCCACCACCGGTCAACGACACCGTGACCGTGACGCCGGACTGGCTTACCAGCGTGCCACCGGTATTGCGCAGTTCGACCGACGGCTGCGCCGCGAATGCCACGCCGCTATTCGCGTTAGGCGATGGCTGTGACGTGACGGCTAGTTGCGTCGCCGGAGCCACGAGGTTGATGGATGACGACGTCGCGCTCGTCAGTCCTGCGCCGCCGAACGTGATGGTGTACGAACCATCAGGTCCGGAGAGGGTCATCCCGGTGAACGTGGCTATCCCGGAACCGTCAGTGCCAACGGTCGTCGTGCCGCTCAACGCCCCTCCGGCACTCGGCGAGGCGCTGATCAGGACGTTCGAAAGCGGAACAGCGTTGCCTGACCCGTCACGCAACTGGACCGCCGGTGCCGGCGACAGCGAGCCAGTGGTCGTTGATGGCGGCTGCGTCACCATGCTCAGCTGCGTCGGAGCGCCGGCCGTCAGGGAGATCGCGCTCGATGTCACGCCGGTGAGCCCCGGCGAGGTGAACGAGAGTGTATAGCTCCCGACCGAGCCCGAAATCGTCAGCCCAGGGAAGCTTGCCACGCCGCCGGCGGTGTTCGCCGACAACGTCCCGCCTAACGAAGCCCCGGACCCGACCAGGGAGACATTGACCGTGACACCGGAAACACCGACCGCGTTTCCACCGGCGTCCCGGAGCTGCACCGACGGAGTGCTGGACAGCGTCGCACCGTTGGCGTTCGTGGCCGGTGGTTGTGATGCCATGGTCAGTTGCGTTGCGGCGCCCGCCGCCAGCGCCAGCGTTCCGGACGAAACGGACGGGGCACCGGTAGCCGAGAAATTCAGTGTGTAGTTGCCGGCTGGGCCGCTGAGGCCCAGGCCGGAGAACGTCGCCACCCCGTTCGACGCCGTCGAGGCACTCGTCGATCCCACGAGCGAACCACCCGGTCCGCTGGCGATGGACGCGCCGACCGAAACGCCGGCGCCCACGGCGTTCCCTGCTGCATCACGCACCAGAACTGCCGGCTGCGTCGTGAATGACGCGCCGTTCACTGCGCCGCCGGGCTGCGTCTGGATACTCAGTAGCGCGGGTGCTCCCGGGCCGAGTGCAAACGCGCCGGACGAGACACCGCTCAATCCGGTGGAACTGAAGGCGAGCGTGTAGCTGCCAACGGGTCCGCTCAGAATCACGCCGGAGAACGTTGCCAGTCCCGATGCGTTGGTCGTAGCACTCGTTGACCCCGTCAAACTCGCACCCGGTCCGCTTCCAACTGCAACGGAGACGGTAACCCCGCTGGCGTTGACGGCATTCCCCTGCGCGTCACGCAACTGGATAGCAGGTTGCGATGTCAGCGCAGTGCCGCTGGAGGCGCCGCCCGGTTGCGTCGTTATGCTCAATTGCGCAGCCGGCCCGGCTGTGAGGCTGATCGCAGTAGACG
>CBIHMX010000464.1:0-3044 GCA_966211115.1 uncultured Gemmatimonadaceae bacterium
TCTGCTCGCCCCGCTGCCGGCCATCCTTGTCGCCAAGCTGCTCGGACGTCCGGTCGAAGGCGCAGGCCCGGGCACGACGGGTGGCCTCGCCCGCGCCAACATCATGTACGACGACACCGACATCCCGAACGCGTCCAACGTCCTGGCGATCATACCCGGCAGTGACCCGGTGCTGAAGAACGAATACGTCGTCATCAGCGCCCACAGCGATCACGTGGGCATCCTCGGCTCGAACGCGCAGGGCCAGTCGATGGCCGTCGATCACGATTCGCTGCGCACCGCCCGCCTGGCACTCCTCCGCATGCAGATGCAGGGCGGCGAACTCGTCCCGAACCCGGCGGGAACGACAGTGACGGTGAACGTCGACAGCCTGCGCCGCATTCGCCCGGCGCGCCGTGACTCGATCCGCAACGGCGCCGACGACGACGGCTCGGGCTCGATGGCGCTCCTCGAGATCGCCGAGGCGATCCAGGCGATGCCGGTCAAGCCCAAGCGCTCGACGATCATCGCCTGGTGGACGGCCGAGGAAGATGGACTGGTCGGCTCGCGCTGGTGGACCGACAACCCAACGGTGCCCATCAACCAGGTCGTCACCAACATCAACATGGACATGATCGGCCGCGGCCGAGCCGAAGACGTCCCCGGCGGCAACCCTGACTACCTCGGCTTCCTCGGCGCGGATCGCCTGTCGACGAAGCTCGGGGAGCGCGTCCAGGCGATCAACAAGGAACAGGCCAATCCGCTACGACTCGACAACCGGTTCGATTGGCCGATCGCCTGGCCAGGTTACAACAATATCTATGGAAGAAGCGATCACTACAACTTTGCGCGCTACAACGTGCCGATCGTGTTCTTCTTCACCGGTCTGCACGCCGACTACCACCAGGTGACGGACGAGCCGCAATACATCGACTACCCACACTACGCGCGCATCGTGAACTACGTAAAGGACCTGGCGGTCGATGTGCTGAACCTGCCCGAGCGTCCTAAAGTGGATCGGAATGGGGCAATTCCCCCGAGGCCCATCAAGCAGTAGCACAAGTCCAGAAGACTCCAAAGTCCAAAGTCCAAGGCGGAGTGCTCGATCCTGCGCCTTGGACTTTGTCCTTTGGTCTCTGGTCTACCGCTCCCACCCCGCCGGTAACGCGTGGTCGCGCGCACGCTCCACCAGGCGCACGAAATCCAACCTGTGGCCGGACTCGTCGTGACCTAACGATTCCCGCGCCAGTGCCAGCACTCCCTCGAACGTCGAGTTCCCGCGGTACTCGGATTGTCGAAGGATCATGCCGAACGACGCGACGGCGGCCGCAAAGCGAAAATCGGCCGACGGGCGATATCGCGACGGCATGGCGACAACGTGGTCGAGCGCCCGGCTCGTGCTCGCGTCGGGTTGCTTGTATCGAAGCTTGACGTACATCAGCTCATCGCCCTTCGACCTCGACGTCCGGACACCAGCCGACTGGTAGCGCAGCGGGTCTGCGTCCCTGTCGCGCGACTCACGATGCATCGGAATGATCTCGTACAGCGCAGTCACGGAATGTCCGGCGCCGATCTCGCCAGCGTCTTTGCGATCGTTCTTGAAGTCCTCGGTGCGGAGCATGCGATTCTCGTAGCCAATCAACCGGTACGAACTGACTCGATCAGGATTGAACTCCACCTGCAGCTTTACGTCCTTGGCCACTGTCAACAACGTACCCGCCATTTCATCGACGAGGACCTTCCGTGCCTCGACGATGTTGTCGATGTACGCATAGTTGCCGTTCCCCTTGTCGGCGAGCCTCTCCATCTTCGAGTCCTTCAGGTTACCCGTGCCGAAGCCGAGGACGGACAGGAACGTACCCTGTTGCCGTTTCTCCTCGATCAGCCGTTCCATCTCGGCGTCGCTCGACGGTCCGACGTTGAAGTCACCGTCAGTCGCCAGGATCACGCGATTGTTACCGTCGCGCCGGTGATACGCCCGCGCGACTTCGTATGCCAGCCGGATACCAGCACCACCCGCGGTCGAACCGCCCGCGTGCAACCGGTCGATGGCGTGCAGGATGACCTGCTTCTGGTCGCCTGACGTGGGTGGCAGCACAAGACCGGCGGCGCCCGCATACACCACGATCGCCACGTGGTCCTCTTCGCGAAGCTGCCTGACGAGGAGTCGCATGGACTCCTTGACCAGCGGCAGCTTGTCTTCGGTCGACATCGATCCGGAAACGTCGATCAGGAAGACCAGGTTGCTCGGCGGCATCGATGATGGAGGCAGCCGGCGCGCCTGAAGCCCGATGCGAACGAGCAGATTTTGTTCGTTCCATGGGGCGCGGGCCACTTCGGTCGTCACTGAGAACGGATGGCGTCCGTCCGGTTCCGGATAGTCGTAGGTGAAGTAATTCACCAACTCCTCGATTCGCACCGCATCCTTCGGCGGACGCTGTCCGACGGATATGAAGCGCCGGACGTTGCTGTACGAGGCGCGGTCCACGTCGACCGAGAACGTCGACAGGGGGTTGTCGCGCGCTCTCAGGAACGAATTGTCGTGGATGGGATCGTACGATTCGGTATTGTCCGCCGGTGTGTACCATTCATGACCGGAGGTTGGCGGCATCGAGGCCACGTTAGGCATCGGCGCCGGTTGCGGCGAATACGTGGGCGCGACGGACGGCGGCCGAGCGGCGGAGGGAGGTCCAGCCGGCGCGGCGGCCGGGTTCACCTCACCAGGATCCTTCGACACGGTGAACCCGAGCTTCCTTGTCTCGACAGCCCCGGTAACCCCCGTCGTGACGACCGCCGACAGGCGATTCACGTCCACGTCCATCGCGAAGTCCAGCTTGGTGGTATCGCTCGTGAGCCTGACCGACTTCGTCTGTGGCCTGAAACCGATCGCGCGTACCTGAACCGGCAACTCCCGGTCGCGATGCTGCGCTTGCAGGTGGATGCGATACTGGCCTTTCTCATCGGTCCCGACGGCCACGTTGAGTTCAGTGATGCGAACCTGGGCTCCTTCGAGTCCGATCCCGTTCACGGCTCCGGTCACTCGCCCGCTGATGACCAGCGTTCGC
>CBIHMX010000465.1:0-3041 GCA_966211115.1 uncultured Gemmatimonadaceae bacterium
CGCGACGCGCGACCCTTCCGGCATCGACGACGTGATCGTCAGCAGGTCGGCGCCTCCCATGCGGGCGACATAGGTCGACGCCCCTTCCGCGAAGTCGCTGTCGTCGGTGGCCGCCCAGAACACCGGTGCAGCGGGTATGCCGGTCTCACTCTCGATCGTGTCGGCGAGGGCGAGGGCCGACAGCGCCTTGCTCCACGTGTACACCGGGCCGCCGAAGAGTCCCGGCTGTTGTCCCGAGGTCACGACGACTCCGTTGGCGGCCGCCACGCGCGAGAGGCGGTCGGCCGCCGCGCCTGACGAGAGCCCGAACGCGGGAGCCAATGCCTCAAGCCACCGCGGGCTGGTCGTGCCACTCACCTGCCGGGCGCGCTGCCGCCACTCGTCAGGCGTCCCTGGCCGCGCCGGATACCATTCGGCCGGAGCGTTCCCCGACTGCGCCAGCCGCGAGAGCGGCGACCCGCCCAGCGACGCCGGTTCGATACGCACGTCGCTCAACGTCCGTCCCTCGACGCAGCCGGCCGGCTACATCGACAGCGACAACAGCCCGACCGCGATTTCAGGGTGCGTTGATTCATCCGGGAAGTGAGCACTCGACCGTGGGAAATCTCGCCGGGAGCGCTGTTGCGCGGGAGTGACTCGAGCCCGCGACGGGCGATCAATCAGCCTTGTGATACGGCTCGCCACGGTGGATCGTGCCCGCGCGATACAGCTGTTCCGCGAGCAGCAGTCGCGCCATCTCGTGCTGCAAGGTCCACGGCGACACGGTCAGCACGAGCTTCGACCGGTCTCGCACGGTCTTCGCCAGGCCAAACGCGCCACCGATGACAAACGTGGTGTCTTCGGCCCGCTCACGACGCCCGGCGGCCCATGCGGCGAACGCCTCACTCGACATTCCCCGGCCGCGTTCGTCGAGCGCCACGACGAACCCCGTCGCCCGTTCCAGCAGGCGATCACCCTCGAGCCGCCGCACCTCGTCAGGCGTTCGCGACTTCGCCGGCTCGGCCCGCACTTCGATGACGTCGAGCGGCCAGTACCGAGCCGCTCGAAGTTCATACGATTCGATCGCCTCGCGCAGTGGACCCGCAGGCGGCTTACCCACGACGACGACGCGAAAGCGCACCAGTATGAAGATTTCAGTCCGATCGATACCAGTACCACGAGTAGAAGTACTGGTACCAGTTCAAATAACCACTAACCACGACCAGTTCGCTTCTTACGCGTAAATCCCCCTCAACCGGTGGACCGTCGCCACCCGGCTGATGGAAAGCATGTACGACGCCGTTCGCATGTTGACCTTGTGCTGCTTCGAGAGCTCGAGCACGTCGCGGAAACCGTGAACCATGATGTCCCGCAGGCGATCGTTCACCGTGTCCTCGCTCCAGAAATATCCGCCGCGGTCCTGCACCCACTCGAAGTAGGACACGGTCACGCCACCGGCATTGGCCAGGATGTCCGGGATGACGAACACGCCTTTTTCCTCGAGGATCGCGTCGGCCCCTGCGGTCGTCGGACCGTTCGCGCCCTCGCAGATGATCCGGGCACGAACCTTGGCGGCGTTTTTCGTCGTGATGACGTTCTCCAGCGCGGCCGGCACCAGCACGTCGACATCGAGCGTCAACAGTTCTTCGTTGGTGATCGCTTCCGCCTTCGCGTACCCCTCGAGCGTCTTGTGGTGCTTCACCCAGTTGATCAGGTCGTCGACGTCCAGCCCCGCCGCGTTGTGAATGCCGCCGGTGCGATCGCTCACGGCGATGATCTTGCACCCTTCCCTGGCCAGCAATTGCGAGGTGATCGAGCCGACGTTCCCGAAGCCCTGCACGGCAACCGTCGTCCCCTTCACCGGCATGCCAAGGTGCGCCAGCGCTTCCTTGGTGACGAACATGCAGCCGCGACCGGTCGCTTCACGACGGCCGAGTGAACCGCCCATCTCGACCGGCTTGCCGGTGACGACCGCCGTGACGGTGTGATTCTTGTGCATGGAATACGTATCCATGATCCACGCCATCACGCGTTCGTTCGTGTTCACGTCAGGCGCCGGGACGTCGGAATCGGGGCCCAGGGTGTTGATGATGCCGGCGGTGTAACGTCTCGTCAGGCGCTCGAGCTCCCCCGCGCTCATGCGCAGCGGGTCGCAGATGACGCCACCCTTGGCGCCGCCGAACGGGACGTTCACCACCGCGCACTTCCAGGTCATCCACGCCGCCAGCGCCGTCACCTCGTCGAGCGTGACATTCATGTCGAACCGGATGCCACCTTTCGCTGGCCCGCGCGACGTGTTGTACAGCACGCGAATGCCGGTGAACACCTCGATCTCGCCGTTGTCCATCATCGTCGGGCATGCCACGATGATCTGCTTCTCGGGCTTGCGAAGGACCTTGTAGAGGCCGGGCTCGAGGTCGAGGAGGTCCGCCGCCTTGTCGAAGCGCGACATCATCCCTTCGAACGGGTTTTCCTCGTGCAGGAATCGGTCCTTGTCGGGCTTGACAATGGTGTTGGTGGGGAGGCGCAGGTCGGTCGTCATGGAATCAAAGTCTCGTTGAGGCGCCCGGTATTTCGGCGCTTAGCTGGCGTTCATGTGGCGGGCCGCGAGCACTCGGTCGAGAAGCGCGCTCATACCGGCTTCACCGACCTCGAACTCGCAGCGGAGTGAAACATACCAAAGCGTTGGGCCTTCGCGAGGCCAACGCGGACCAAGCTTTACGGCATCCTTCAAGGTGCAACAAATGTGATCGAACTCATCGGCAACCTTTGTCAGACGCTCCACGTCGGACGCACCGTACGCGTGATGATCGTCGTAGCGGCGGAGCTCCACTCGTGCGCCCGCAACGCGGAGCTGTTCCACGAAAGACTCCGGATCAGCAATCCCCGCAACCGCGAGGACGCTGGCGCCTCGCAGGTGGGAGAGAGGTTTCGGCGCCCCCGTGACGACGTCGTGCAACGCTCCCGGCTGCAGGCTGGCGACGGCGCCGTCTCGCGTGCCGGAAATGGCGGATAATCGTCGCATCAATTGCTCCGCGGCATCGGCGCTCGCCGCCTTGCGC